>NZ_JAMYLP010000025.1:0-69802 GCF_040318085.1 Mesorhizobium sp. M1322 | reverse complement strand
CTTGGGCATCGCAAATCACCTCCTACAGGAAGTGAATCACGAACGTCGCCTCACTGGAATCCCCTCTCGATTCAACCTGAGCGTCCGACGCTCTAATGGCCGGAAGTCCCCTCCGAGGGATCCCAAGGACAGACTATGGGCAGCAGAGCCGTGGTATAACGCCCCCGGTTGCCGAACCTAGGCCTGCGGAAAGGTACCGCCATCTCCAAACGAAAGTGCGATATTGCCTGATGTGAAAGAAATTTGACTTGCCTCGAAACCAATCTGCAACAAAGCGCGGCATCTAGCGGCATGATCTGGATACAGGCCACCCGCAGAGTTGACCCAACGAAAACAGCCGGCACAAATGAAGGCGAACATGCAATCGAACGCGATCTCCTGGCTTTTCAGGATAAGCATAGCCGCAGCGATCATTGGCGGTGTCGGCACCTTCGCCGGCAACCCGATGCCAAAGCTTGCGGAGATGACTTCAGGCGAAGTTTCGACGCTGCATGCCGCACTGTTTTTCGCCACTGTTTGGATTGCATCCAGCCTGCGCATTAACCGGCCCAAGGCCCTCTGGCGGGTCGGTTTTGGGCTGAAGAAGATGCGCGGCCCCTCCGGCAACTTGCAGCCGAGAGGACCGAAGGCCCGCGCCGCGACGGGGGGCTCCGCTGGCGGCGCGGGCACTTCGGGGGTTTCCCTGAAGCGAACCTAAAACCAAATTTAGGGGACGAAAACGATGAACACGAAATTTGCAGCTTCGGTGCTTTCCGCACTGCTCTACGCATAGGGCCTGCTCGGCTTTGCCGGCCTCGCCACCGTGCTTCTCAGGGATCGTGCCCATGCGAGCGAATTCGTCGCGGCCAGCGAAATGCCGTCAGGTCCGTCGCTTCTCGTGGTGCGCTGAGCGCCTGGGCCTGCGGGCAACACGGGTGAGGGCCCCGGCCTCAGTCGGCGAACTGCGTCGGCGGATCGAACCGGTAGCCCGCACCCCTTATGGTGGTGATGGTTTCGGTATCGAGCTTGCGGCGCAGCCGCACGATGCGCGAATCGATCGAGCGGTCGAAGGCATCGGCATTTTCGGCGGGTGCGGCGGCAATGATGTCGTCGCGCGTCAAGACCTTGCGCGGGCTGGCCAGGAACAATCTGAGCAGCGCCACCTGACCCGGCGACAATTGCTCTTCCGTGCCGGAGCGATGCATGACCATGGCCGACCGGAGGTCGACCGTCGCGTTCTCCAGCACGACCAATTCCCCGGCGTTCCTGCCGCGCCGTGCCAGCAAGCCGCCGATACGGGCGGCGAGTTCCCTGACATTAAGCGGGCTCTCGACGACGTCGGCGGCGCCGAGTTCGAGCGCCAGCACCTTGTCGACGAGATCGGCCGGCCGGCAGATCAGGATGAAATCCGGCCCGCCCTCGCCGCCATGGCGCCTGAGCAGATCACGCCCTTCCGCCTGGCTGAGGCTGTCGCCGACGACGACGACATCGATGCCCTTTCCGGAAAGCAAGGATTCGGCCTCCCAGGGCTGCCGCACCGCCCGCACGTCATGACCACGCCGTTCGAGATGGTCGGCGAGATCGGTCGCGACCACTTCGGCGACGGAAACAAGCGCGATGACGGATCGTGCAGCCATTTTTTTTCCACCCTGCAACCGGCAACCCAAGATGAGTGCTGGACATGATGTTTATACCCAATCTACTTTCCGCTGAAAGCGGGAGCGAGAGCATAGTGCGGGCACGAATTGTCATCGTCGAGGACGAGCCGGATCTGAGGGACGCGGTCGCCGAGTATCTCGGCGCCAGCGGCTACGATGTCGCTACGGCCGAGAGTGCCAGCGCCGCGCGAACCTTGCTGGAAACGCAGTCGTTTCATCTGGCCATCCTCGACATCGCCATGCCAGGCGAGGACGGCCTGTCGCTCGGCCGCTGGCTGCGCTCGAAAATGCCTATCGGCATCATCTATGCCACTGCCGCCGGCACCGCGCTCGATCGCATCGTCGGGCTGGAACTCGGCGCCGACGACTACATCGTCAAGCCTTACGAATTGCGCGAGGTGCTGGCGAGGGTCCGCAGCGTGCTGCGCCGCGTGCCGCAGCCGACCGAACCACAGCGCGCCAAGGCCGAAACAACTGCCAATCGCCGTTTCATGAGCTTCGGCCCTTTCCATGCCGATCTCGACGGCCGGTTCGTCACCGGCACCAACGGGACGGTCATCGACATGGCCAAGAGTGAGTTTGACGTGCTGGAGGTCTTCCTGACGCGGGCCAACCGTTTGCTGACGCGTGCGGCGATCTCCGAGGCGATCGGCTTCGTGGAAGATCCTGAATCGTCACGCGCGGTCGATATCCGCATCATGCGGCTGAGAAAGAAGATCGAGGCGGACCCGGCCAATCCGAAATTCCTGCGCACAGTCCGCGGCGAAGGCTATATCTTTTCGCTGCCGACCGGCGAAGGCAACTGAGCGGCGCGACCACTGGTAACCACTCTCGGTGGCACGACTATGAAATGACGGCTGATCATGACGGCTGAAGCAGCACGCAGCGATATGCACGGCGTCAGGCAGGGCGCGGCGATGGCGGCTGTCCATGTCGTTCGCCGGCTTCGCGAAGCCGGCGACTGGCAGCGCGAGATGGACGGCATCCTTGAAAGGCTTTGCGGGGCCATGGATTGCCAGCGCGGCATCCTGTTTCGGCTGCGCGAGCTGCCCGGCCAGGGCTTTGCCCAGTCGGTCGCGGCCTACTGGATCAACCCGCGATCTGGCGGCGAACTGGCATCGCCAACGGTGATCTTGCAGTCGGTTGTCAATTCAGACCCACTGCTGGAACGGTTGGCGGAGGACGAGCGGCAAGGCAAGATCTTCGCGGGACACACGCGCGACCTCGAAGGTTTTCTGAGAATCGACTTCGAAAAGCAGCACATCAAGTCGTTCCTGTCGGTGTCGGTCTTCGCGCATGGCCATCTGTGGGGCACGCTGGCGGTCAACGACTGCGTCAACGAGCGCGAATGGACCGACGAGGAAGAGGCAACGCTGCACATCGTGGCACTGGCCATAGGCGACGCCATCGAACGATCGCTTTCCGATGCCCATGCCAGCGAAGTCATCCGCCGCACCATGTTGCAGGCCTCGCTCGACGCCATCATAGTCATCGACGAGACCGGTTCGATCATCGAGTTCAATCCCGCCGCCGAAAAGATGTTCGGCTATCAGCGCAGCGACATCCTCGGCAAGGACCTGCTCGACACCGTCGTTCCGGAATATTATCGCAAGGGCTATGTGTCGGGCGCCGAATACATGTCGGGCCGCGGCGCGCCGATGGTCGGCCAGCGGATCGAGACCGTCACCCAGAATGCGGCCGGCGAAGTCTTTCCGATCGAACTGACGGCGACCGAGATGCGGGTCGGTGACCGCCGCCTGATCTTCGGCTCGATCCGCGACCTTCGCGACAAATTGCGCGCCGAGGAGGAGATCGGCCGCCAGCGCGAAAAGCTGCACCAGAACGAGAAGATGGCGGCGATGGGCTCGCTGCTTGCCGGCGTGTCACACGAACTCAACAACCCGCTCGCCGTGGTCGTCGCCCAATCGACGCTGTTGCACGAGTTCGCCTCAGACCCGCAGACCAAGGTGCGCGCCGAAAAGGTGCGTGCCGCCGCAGAGCGCTGCGGCCGCATCGTCAAGAGCTTCCTCTCGATGGTGCGCCTGCACCCGGCGTCACAGGCCGAGACCGACCTCAACCAGGTGGTCCGCGCGGCACTCGAAGTGACTGCCTACGGCGCCAGGTCGACCGGCATCATTATCGATACTGATTTCGCCAGCGGTCCGCTGCTGGCCATGGCCGATGCCGACCATGTGACGCAAGTGGCCGCCAACTTCCTCATCAACAGCCAGCACGCTTTGGCCGGCATCGGCGGCGACCGGTTGATCAAGGTTCGCACGTTTCGCAGCGATCGCGGCAATCCCTGTTTCTCGGTCGAGGACAACGGGCTGGGCGTGCCGGAAGCGATTCGCTCTCGCATCTTCGAATCCTACTTCACCACCAAGCCGGTCGGCGTCGGCACCGGCATCGGCCTGTCAATCTCGAAATCGATCATCGAACGGCACAATGGCGATGTCTGGTTCGAGGAAGTTCTGCCGAGGGGGGCCCGTTTCGTCGTCCAGTTGCCGGCGATCTCCGCCGGCGCGGCTGCCGCCGGCGAAACCCCGTCGCGCTCGAGCGGATTGCGGCACGCGCTAATCATCGACGACGAGCCGGATGTCGCCGCCTCGCTGTCCGACATTCTGGAGTTGATGGGGATCAAGTCGCGGGTCGTGCTAGCCTGGGAATCGGCCGCCGCGACTTTGTCCGGCCATATGCCACCGGACATCGTCTTTTCCGATCTGCGCATGCCCGGGACCAGCGGCATATCAGTCTATCGCGAACTGCTCGCCGAAAAGCCTGACCTGGCGCGGCGCTTCGTTCTGGTCACCGGCGATCTGATCGGCGCGAAGGCCGAAATCGAGGCGTTGCCCGCGCCGCAGCGTCCGCAGATCCTGGAAAAGCCGTTCAGCACGCTGGACGTGCGCGGCGTGCTATCGGCCATCGCCGAGCAGGCCGCATTGGGCGGCTAGAGCCGGCCTAGGATCCTCAAAAGAAAGCTCCCGACCGATGCGGCGGGAGCCCTGCCTGGAGCGCTGGAGGGTCGCTGGGGGCATCAAAAGACGTTCGGGGTATCGGTCAGCGGCGCGGCATTGGCGATCACGCGGACTGCGCGAGCCTTGTGAATGCCGGACTGCTCGGCGATGACGCGCAGGCAGTCTGCACTTTCGGCGCCCCAGGCTTGCCCCTTGCAGACAAAATCCATCTCCGGCATCGGCAGGCGCGCGGTCTTTGTCGTGGTTGGCGCGCCGTCGACGATGTTTACCGGCGGGTTCAGTGAAGCAAAGGCTGGACCAACCGTCGGCGCGAACGCCATGCCGACGAACGCGGTGGCGCCCAGCACCACGAACAGCGCCATCGGATGGTCGTTGGCGCGCCGGCGCAGCGCCAGCTTCGGCCACCGATCGTTGCGCTCCGGCGCCGGCAGGCGGTTATTGCAGGCAGTCTGGATTTTCGTATGCATCGCCATTCCCTTCATTGATTTTCTTTTTCTGTTGAAACGAACCTAGCCGCACTTTGTAACGAGCCAACGATGATGCGTATGCGGCAATGTAACGGGCAAGAAACGGGTGTTTCAGCATTTTCGGGGGGAACCGGCCCCAAAGCGGCAAGAAGGCACGCTTCAGCCTTGCTGCCTCCGGCGAGGGAAGAGAACCGCAACACGCATCAGCGGACACCGGCAGGCCTACGAAACCGATGAGCCTGGTGGCATTTTCACCTTGGGGAAGTCCTGTTTTCCAGACAGCCTTTCTTGGCTCAAGCCGAGAATGGGGTGTCGATGGGAACCCTGGCTAACACCCGGAATTTTCGGGATTTCTCAAGCCTGGAGCGTTTGAATTTCGACCAAAAACGCCGGAGGATTTCGCGTCAGAATTCTTCACATTTACACAAGCCATTGCATTTAAATGAAAAATGTGATTTTATTGAATGAGTATTCAACAAAAGAAGAGCCGTTCATGAACCGGCACCTCCATGACGTGGCGATCACCAACAATTGGGACCGGCGGGGTCTGCCGGGTTGGAGTTACCATTCCGACGCCCTGCTTGAACTTGAGAAAGAATACGTCTTCCACAACCACTGGCAGATCGCCGGTCACGTCTCCGACCTGCCGAACGCCGGCGACTATCTGACAATGGACGTGGTCGGCGAGCGGGCGCTGATCGTGCGCGGCAAGGACGGCGTCGTGCGCGCCTTCAACAACATGTGCCGCCATCGCGGCAGCCGCGTCGTCGCCGACAGCCAGGGCACCTGCAAGAACGCCTTGGTCTGCCCTTTCCATGGCTGGGTCTATAATCTCGACGGCACGCTGCGGGGCGCTGCCCGTCCGCGCTCCTTTCCCGATCTCGACAAGACCGAATTCGGCCTGATGCCGCTCGACCTCGAGATCTGGATGGGCCTCGTCTTCATCCGTTTCCGCAAGGGTGGCCCGCAACCGTCGGTGGCCGAGCTTATGAAGCCGATCGAGGCCGAGATCGCCCACTATGGTGTCGCCGAGATGGTGCCGTCCTGGGGCATCTGGACCCAGAAAAGCCCGGTCAACTGGAAGTCGGTGCGCGATGTCGACAATGAAGGCTACCACGTTGCCATGGCGCATCCCGCATTGCAGGACCTTTACGGCGCGACCTATTTCGACGAGCCGTTCATCAACGGCGTGTCGCGTTCCTTCGCCACTTACAATCCGCATGCCGGACGGCGCTGGAGCGTCGGGCAATACATCAAGATCGCGCCCGAGGCGACGCGTCTGCCGGAACACCTGCGCAAGGCCTGGATCTATTACGGCATCTTCCCTAACAACGCGCTGTCGATCATGCCGGAATCCGTGCAGTTCTATCAGGAGTTTCCGCTGTCGACCGGCGAGACGCTGCTTCGCGGCGCCATCTACCGCTACCCCGACGAGACCAGGGAGCAGGCAGCGGCACGGTATCTCGCCTACCGCATCGATCGCGACACCATGAACGAGGACGTGCAGCTTTCCGTGTGGTCGAACGAATCCATGCTGTCGGAAGCCTTCGGCGGCTTTTATCTCTCCGACCTTGAATATGGCGTGCGGACCCACCACGACCATCTGCGCAAGCAAATCCCCGTGCTGGGGCTGGAAACGGCGCCGGAGGAAAAGGATATGTGGGCGCTCAATGACGCGCTGCGGTCGCAAGTGTAAGGCGAGGCGCCGAAGCTGCAATCTCCCCTCAAGGGGGAGATTGGCCGTCACCCCTGCCACACGCCTTCCCGCCGCAAATCGTCCATCGTGCGCGAAATGCCTTCGCGCAGGATCGACACCATATCGTCGATTTGCTCGCGAGTGATGATCAGCGACGGCGACATCACGCACATGTTGATCAACGGCCTGACCAGCAGGCCAAGCTCATGGCAATGCGCATCGATGCGCTTGCCGACATCCTTGTCGAGCTGCAGCGGATCGTTGCTTTCGCGATCGGCGACGCACTCGACGCAGCCCATCAGCCCCAGGCCGCGCACCTCGCCGACCAGCGGCAGTTCCTCAAGCGTCTTCAGTTGCGCCTGGAAATAGGGCGCGACTTCGCGCGTGTGGGCCAGCACGCTTTCTTCCAGGATATCGAGGTTCTTCAGCGCCACCGCGCAGCCGACCGGATGGCTGGTGTAAGTCAATCCATGGCCGAACATCGCGTCCGGATGGTTTGAGCGGCGCAGCTCCTCGAGCAGCCGTTCCGAAATAATGACGCCGCCAAGCGGGAAATAGCCTGACGTGACGCCTTTGGCGAAGGTGATCATATCAGGGTCAATGCCGAACATATCGCCGGAAGCAAAGACATGGCCAAGCCGGCCGAAGGCGGTCACCACTTCGTCGGAAACATAGAGGATATCGTTGTCGCGGCAGATCTCGCGGATGCGCCGGAGGTAGCCGTCTGGAGGCACGACGACGCCCCCCGACGCCTGCACCGGCTCACCGACGTAAGCGCCAATCCTGTCGGCGCCGACGCCGGCGACAATATCGCGGAATTCATCGACCAGGACATCGGTGAAGGCTGAAATGCTCATGCCGCGCGGACGACGGAACGGATCGGGCGAGGACAGCCTGACGACCAGATCGTCGGCGCCGTCCATCCAGTCGCGATCGCGCGGACGGCCGTTAAGCGAGGCCGACAGATAGGTCGAGCCGTGATAGGCGCCGCCCCTGCTCAGGATCAGCTTCTTTTCCGGGCGGCCGCGGACATTGTTGTAGAACTGCATGAAGCGCAGCGCCGTCTCGACGGCCGAGGAGCCGCCAGTGGTGAAGAAGACATGGCTGAGATCGCCCGGCGCATGGCCGGCGATGCGCGTGGCGAGTTCCGCCGACGGCGCGTTCATCGTATACCACGGCGTGTTGTAGGACAGCGCCATCGCCTGATCGTACATCACCCGCGCCAATTCCTCGCGGCGGTGGCCGATATTGATGCACCACATGCCGGCCGGGCCGTCGATCAGCTTTTTGCCGGTGCCGTCGGTGATGTAGATGCCGTCGCCCTCACCGATCAGGGCGCGCGCCTCCGCGCCGACCGAACCGGCGAACGGCCAGGGCTGGACGAGATGGCGCTTGGCCAGTTCGACGGCATCGCCAAGTCCAACCGTTTCAGTCGCCCTCAAATCTCTTGCAGCCGCCATCGTCGCCTCGCATTCGTTTGTCGCAAATTCATCGGACACGAAGCTCGGCGCCAAGCACCGGAAAAACCGGCTTTCTTCGGCACATTTTGAATGTCCGTTCAATCAATATTACAGAAATAACGCTTGATTTCAATCCACGGATGCGCGCATGATGAAAAAAAGCCGGCAAGCTCGGAGCGCGATCAGCGATTGCGCCCTGGGCATAAAATTGGGAACGGACGGCCGCAATGGGACGCCGCATGGCAGGACAATCCGCGCCAGCAACCGAGATCACGCCCGGGGCCCTGCCCGAGGGCCTGCAATGACGGCGGCTGCGGAAGGATCGTCTGCATTTGGCATGACGCGGGCCAGGCGAGATGCCCTTCTGCAGTCCGAACCCGTCCAGGGCTTTGCCCTGATCAGCCCGACCTTTCTCTACGCGCTCGTGCTTCTGGTCCTGCCGATGCTGGTGGTCGTCGCACACTCGTTCTGGACACAGAACTACCTGACCATCGATCGCACCTTCACACTGGAAAACTACCGGGTCGCGCTGACCGAGCCGATCTATCGCGACCTGCTCTGGCGCTCACTCTATATCTCGCTGATGGTGAGCTTCTTCACGGTCGTCCTCGCCTACCCGATCGCCTATTTCATTTCGTTCCACGGCGGCCGCCATAAAAGCCTGTGGCTGTTCCTCATCACCATCCCGTTCTGGACCAGCTATCTGCTGCGGGTGATGTCGTGGAAGGTCATCCTCGGCTACAACGGCGTGCTCAATTCCGGCTTGCTGGGCCTTGGCATCATCGACGAGCCGTCGACCGCGCTGCTTTATAATTCGAGCGCCGTCATCATCACGCTCACCCATGCCTGGGCAGCCTTCGCCATCCTGCCGATCTTCGTCTCGCTGGAAAAAATCGACCGCACGCTGGTCGAAGCGGCCAAGGATCTCGGCGACGGTCCCATTCGCTCCTTTCTGCGCGTGACGCTGCCGCTGTCGGCGCCCGGCATCATCTCGGCGGCGCTGATCGTCATGATCCCGACCGTCGGCGACTATGTCACGCCGAAGCTTGTCGGCGGCAAGGACGGCGTCATGATCGCCAACGCCATCCAGGCGCAGTTCGGCAAGGCCTCCAACTGGCCGCTTGGCGCCGCGCTTTCGGTCACCACCATGCTGATCGTGACGCTGATGGCCGGCGCCACCGTGCTGATGATCCGCTCTGCCCAAAGGCTGGCACGATGAGGCTGGTGCGATGACGGCGATGCGGCGCTTCCTGGCCAGCGGCTGGCTGTCGACCTATGCATTCCTCTATGTCGTTTTCCTCTATTTGCCGGTCATCTTCCTGCCGATCTTTTCGGTCAACAGCGCCGCGACGCCGAAATTCCCGCTCTCCGGTTTCACGCTCAAATGGTACGAGGATCTGCCACGCACCCCGGCGCTGCTTGACGCCGCCTGGAACAGCCTGGTCGTCGGCTTATCGGCTTCCATCCTCTCCACTGTGCTCGGCATTCTCGCCGCCCGCTCGATCACCCGCTACCGCTATGCCGGCCGCCGCGCCATCAACGGCCTGATCATGGCACCGCTGGTGCTGCCCGAAATCATCGTCGCCATCTCCATGCTCCTGGTGATACTGCAACTGGGTTTGAGCCTGTCGCTGTTCACCATCGTGCTCGGCCATGTCCTGATCTGCGTTCCCTATTCGATGACCGTGCTGACCGCTGGCTTCGAGGGCTTCGACCGCAGCCTGGAGGAGGCCTCCGCCGATCTCGGCGAGAGCGCTTTCGGCACTTTTAGACGGGTGACGCTGCCGATGGTGGCGCCGGCCATCATTTCCAGCCTTCTCGTCTGCTTCACCATCTCGCTCGACGAGTTCATCATCGCCTTCTTCCTGACCGGCACCGAGGCGACGCTGCCGATCTATATCTGGGGCCAGTTGCGCTTCGCCGCGAAGCTGCCCGGCGTGCTGGCGCTGGGTACGCTCTTGCTGGCTGCTTCCTTCCTGCTGATGACCATCGCTGAAATCCTGCGTCGCCGCGCGACAAGACGCACTCAGAACGACGGAGGCCTCCATGTCTAAGCCGCCTCAAGCCGAACGATCCCACCAAACCGAACGACCGATGATCGAAATTCGCAACGTCATCCGCAGCTATGGCTCATTCAAGGCGCTGGACGACGCCTCGCTGACCATCAAGGAGGGCGAATTCTTTTCGCTGCTCGGCCCGTCGGGCTGCGGCAAGACCACGTTGTTGCGCATGATCGCCGGCTTCGACAACCCGACCAGCGGTTTGATCTCGGTCGACGGCCAGTCGATGGAGGGTATCCCGGCCAATCGCCGGCCAACCAACATGGTATTCCAGAGCTATGCGATTTTTCCGCATCTCAATGTCGAGCAGAACGTCGCCTATGGGCTGAAGCGGTTGAGGCTGGAACGGTCGGAAGAAAAGCGCCGCGTCGAAGAGGCGCTGGCCCAGGTGTCGCTGACCGGCCTCGGCAAGCGCCTCGCCACCGAGCTGTCCGGCGGCCAGCGCCAGCGCGTGGCACTGGCCCGTGCGCTGGTGATGCGCCCCAAGGTGCTGCTGCTCGACGAGCCGCTGTCGGCGTTGGACAAGAAGCTGCGCGAGCAGATGCAGGTCGAGCTGCGTCGCCTGCAGCAGGCGGTCGGCATCACCTTCGTCCTGGTTACGCACGACCAGTATGAGGCGCTGGCGATGTCGGACCGCATTGCCGTGATGTTCGGCGGCAGGATCGCGCAGGTCGCCTCGCCCAAGGAGATCTACCAGCGGCCGGTCAACCGCCAGGTTGCCGACTTCCTCGGCGGCATGAATTTCGTCAAGGCCGAGATCGTCGAGGAGAACGGCGCCTCGCTGGTAGTCGACACGCTGGGCTTCGGCCGCGTCAACACCGACAAGCCGAAGGCTTTCGTCCGCAATGGCGGCGCTGCTACGCTCGGCATCCGTCCGGAGCGTCTGCGCGTGTTGTGGGACAACGCCACGGCGAAATTCGAGGTCGCCTGCAAGGTGGTGGAGCGCCATTATTTTGGCGAGATCACCCATCTGATCGTCGAGATACCGGGATTGGAAAAACCGCTTTCGGTGATCGAAACCAACGATTTCGGCGCCGACGACATCCCGGTCGGCACCTCGATCCGCCTCGCCTACGACCCCGAGGCGCTGGTGGCGATGGCGGATTGAAGTCCCGAGATGATCTTTCGTGCAGCCATGCGCCCCGCCACAACAGCCCCTTCGATATAGCCCGGGAATGACGGCGACAGTTCGGACGCGGCGAAATGCAGTGGCGGCGCGCCGGCCAGGATGATGCGTTCGGCGTCGGTCGCCATCGCGTCGACAATGAGGTCGCTGTAGCCGCCGCCGCTCCAGCGATCATGCGTCCAGTCCCGATAGCTGAGATCGAGCATGTCGGTGGCCTCCGTGCCGAGCGCGGCCTCCAGCCTCGTCGTCACCTCGGCGCGCAATGCCGCGTCGCCGAGCTCACGCCAGCGCAGGGCCAGCGGCCCGCCGACGAAGACGACCAGCGCGGCATGGTCGTTGTCCTTGCTGGCGTCGCAGGCAAAGAGCCCCGGCAGGTCGCGCCACATCACTACGCCGCTCAAGCCCCTTGTACGCCAGAAGGCGCTGGGATAGCGCACCAGCACTTTGATCACCGCGCCGCTTTGCCAGACGCCGAGCGCCCCACTCAGTCCAGACGGCAGCGGCGGTGCAAAATCCAGCTTCGAGGCCATCATCGGCGGCACGGCGACAAGGGCCGCCCGTGCCTCGACCGCACCGCTCGCCGAAACCAGACGAACCCCTTCCGGCCGGTGCTCGACGGTTCCGACCGGCGTGTTCCGCCGCACACGATCGCCGAGATCGCCGGCCAGATCGTCCGCCAGCGACTGCATGGTTTCGCGCACGAAATATTGCAGTTCCGAGACCACGTTGGTGATGCGGCGGTCGTTGTCGATCAGGTGCCACAGCGGCAGCTTTTCGAGCGCATGGCACCACAAGCCCTCGATCATCGAACGGAAAGCCGCCTTGGCCTGGTCGGCATCATGCTGGCGATCGAGCCATACCGCAACGGTCAATCCGGCAATATCAGGCTCGTCCGGTGCGATCGCGTTCAAGCGGTCGCGGATCGCCATCGAACCCAAGTAAGCCCGGTCGGCTTGCTGAGCGCTCATCCGCGGCTGCGTGATGAATTCGCCCTTTACATAAGTCTCGACCAGCGTCTTGCCGTGCGCCTGCAATAGCGCCATCAGTTCCGGCATGTCCTCGCACAGGAATTGGCCGCCGCTGTCGATCCGCTCGCCGATCCCGTTCCGCTTGGCCTCCACGCGCCCGCCGACGCGATCGCGCGCTTCGAGCAGCAGGAAGTCGATGCCGGCTTTCTTCAGCTCATGCGCGGCCGACAGGCCGGTGAAGCCGGCGCCGACTATGACGACGTCGGTTGTTTCGATTCCGCTCTTCAATAGCCGGCCTTGATCTTTTCGAACTCGGCGATCATCTTGAGCTTGAGATCCGAGGGGACCGGCGCCTGGAACAGCGTCTTGCCGATGAATTTCTGCACGTCGTCGTAGCCCTTTTCCTTGAGCACGGCCTGATCGACACCGGCCATGCCCTTGGCGTTGGCCTGGCCATAGCCCCAGTCCTTGACCAGGATGTTGGCGACTGCCGGATCGTTGACGGCATTCAGATAGTCATAGGCCTTGTCGGTACTCCCCGGCGCATCTTTGAACAGCACATAGCCGCAGACCCAGGTCGAGATCCCCTCGTCGGTATCCTTCTTGGCCTTGACCGGCACGCCGGCGGCAACCGACTGCACCGCCGCGTCGTTCCACGCCCAGGCGAGATCGACCTCGCCGCCGCTCAACAGCTGAACGATATCGGTGGAGTCGGTCCAGTAGGAGCGAACATTCTTGTGGACCTCGCGCAGGAAGTCCGACGCCTGCTTGAACTGGTCGTCGGTCATCTTGGTCCAGTCCTTGAGCCCGATCGCCAGCGAGGCCAGCGCATAGGCGTCGTCGACATTGTCGCCGATGGAAACCCTGCCCTTGAACTTGGGATCGGCCAAGGCCTTCAGCGAGTGGACGTCCTTCTCATCGACCTTGTCGGAATTGTAGGTGAGCTGCGTGTTGCCCCAGTCCCAAGGCATGAACCAGGCTTTGCCGTCGGCGGTGGTGGCGAGATCCTTCATCGCCATGATGCCGGGATTGAGGTCCTTCCAGCCTGATATCTTCGAGGTGTCGAGCGGCTGCAGCAGCCCCGCCTCGCGCCATTTCACCACGCTCTGCGAACAGGGATGGCCGAGATCGGCCTTGAAGCCGGAACGGGCTTTTTCGAACGCCTCGTCCTCGTCGCCGAAGAAGGTGAAGGTCGGCGAATCGCCATTCTTCTCGACATATTTCTGGTGGAAACCGGGATCCTCGTAGCCGGACCAGTCGAACACGATCAGGTCCTTGTCCGCGGCAATCGCAAGCGCTGCGACCGAGGCTGCGAGCGTCCCGGTCAGTGCCAATGTCAGGGTCAGGCGTCGGGTCATGCGCTTCATTGCTGTTCCATCCTCTTTTTTTTGATTGTTTCATGCCATCCTGTCGCCGCCGGCTGTTGGCCACGGATAATGCTTTGGAAATGCAGCCGACAGGAATTCGTTCGCCGCCTGCAGCGCGGTTTCGCGGGTGACGTCCTCGGTGCCCATCATCAGCCGCAGCCACAGCCCCTCCAGCATGGCACTGAGCGCCAGCGCCATGACCTGCGGCTCGAAAGCATAGCCGCCACTCGCCTTCAGCGTCGCGCAAAGGTCGATGAATATCTTCTGGTAAGCCGCATCGCGCGCGCCGCACAACGCCTGATAGGTCGGACGCGACTTGGCCTCACCCCAGAAGGCGCACCAGGCGGCCAGCTTGCGCTTGTTGCAGATCGAGCGATCGAAATCGGCCGCAACCAGCGCCCGCAACT
This sequence comes from Mesorhizobium sp. M1322, assembly GCF_040318085.1. Taxonomy (NCBI): domain Bacteria; kingdom Pseudomonadati; phylum Pseudomonadota; class Alphaproteobacteria; order Hyphomicrobiales; family Phyllobacteriaceae; genus Mesorhizobium; species Mesorhizobium sp. M1322. The sequence continues at coordinate 55,639 of NZ_JAMYLP010000025.1, read as the reverse complement.
GGCGGGCAGGATCGTCGCCAGCCTTGGTGAGGGCTGCGCGCCAGTGCGCGGCATATTCGTCGGCCATGTATTGCAGCGTGGCGACGAGCAGCTTCTCCTTGCTCTCGAAATGGAAGTTGACGATGCCGCGCGACAGGCCGGCACCATCGGCGACATCGGCCATCGTCGTCTCCGAATAGCCGCGCTTGGCCAGCGAATCGATTGTCGCCTCGATCAGCTGCAGCTGCCTGACTTCCTTCGACGCCTTGCGCCCGCGCTTTTCGGATTCGCTTTTCCGCGCTGATTCAAGGAGGGCCTCCCTGGGCTCGGCTGTCTTCATGGGCGTGATGGTCTCCAGCATCGCCGGCTATCCAACCGGCTTTCGACCGCGAAGATGAGTGGGACGGTGCTCGCCGCTGTCAAGAACCTTCTGCATGGCTTCCCAGGTTCGTATGTTCTTGTCGACATAGGCCGCACCAACCGCAGCCGCAACCGCCGGGTAGAGCGCGCCCTTGAGACGTTTCAACTCCTCCCGCGCAACGTCGCGATACCAGGGATTGCGGTCACGCACCTTGACGTCGGCAAAGCCTGCCCGGCGCATCGCCGCGGCATAGCGGGCCGGCGATGCCATGGCGAACGACAGGCCTTCCGCGGCGATGTAGGCCTTCATCTCAGACGATGGTTCGCCGTCGTGCGAGATCATCCAGTTCGATGCCGCGAAGACACCGCCCGGCTTCAGCACGCGAAATATCTCGGCAAACAAGGTTTCCTTGTCAGACACATGCAGCAGCGCATCCTTCGAGAAGACGACGTCGAAGGAACTGTCGGCGAAGGGCAACGGCCCGGGCGGCGTCTGGACGAAATTGGCGCGATCGGAAAGCCCGCGTGCGGCCGCCCTTTGCCTGGCCATCTCGATCACCGGCGGCTCGACATCGAAGCCTGTAACGTGGGCAGCGCCATGGCGCTCGAGCAGATGCAGCGTGACGCCACCGGAGCCGCAGCCTATGTCGAGGATCGTCTTGCCCTTGAGCGCAAGGTCCTCGACAATCCGGTCGACCTCATCCGGCCCGCCAGGCGACAGATAGCCGTCGCCCCACAGCGCCTCGAGGAAGCGGATAGCGGTGTCGTCATACTCCGGCTCGGCATCTACCGTTTCGATCATCAGACCTCGGTCCAAGCCCATATCGAATGTTGGCAAAGCCTAGCGGATTAACGCGAAAACGCAACATCATTTGTTGAACATTCATTCAAAATGGCTGGACAATACGGCAACAGCCATGCCAGATTTCGCGCATTCGGGCCGATCACACGTAGGGGTCGGGCAGAAATGAAGGGGTCGGGCAGAAATGAAGACTGGGCCAAAATGAAATCCTGGGATGCGATCGTCATCGGCGGCGGGCACAATGGCCTGGTCAACGCCTGCTACCTGCAGCGCGCCGGGCTCGACGTGCTGGTCGTCGAGAAGAACGGCTGGGTCGGCGGTGCCGCCACCAGCAGGGAATTGACGCCCGGCTTCCTCTATTCCAATTGCTCCTATGTCTGCTCCCTGTTTCGTCCCGAGATCATGCGCGATCTCGAACTGCCGCGCTTTGGCCTGCAGGTGATCTCCTATGACGGCGGCGCGGTATTCACCAGGGATGGCGACTATCTCGCCAACTACCGCGACCACGATGCTCACCGGCGCGAATTCGCCCGCTTTTCCAAGCGCGACGCCGAAGCCTATGACCGCTACGCCCGCGACGTGACGCGGCAATGTCGCTTCATCCAGCCGCTGCTGATGCGCACCGCGCCCGATCCGACCAGTTTTCGGCCACGCGATCTCGGCGAGCTTCTCTATCTGGGCAAAAAGTTCGCCGGGCTTACGCCTGAGGAAATGGCGCTGACGCTGCGCTTCTGGACCATGTCGATCTCGGACTTCCTCGATGAGTATTTCGAGACCGACGTCATCAAGGCGAATTTCGCGCTGTCCGGCATTATCGGCACTGCGCTCGGCCCGATGTCGCCGGGCACCGCCTACGTGCTGCTGCACCACTATATGGGCGAGGTCGACGGCTCGGTCGGCGCCTGGGGCTATGCGCGCGGCGGCATGGGCGCGGTCACCAAGGCACTCGCCGCCTCCTTCCAGTCCTCCGGCGGCACCATCCGTACCGGCGCCGAAGTCGATCATGTTTTGGTCCGGCGCGGCAAGGCCAGGGGTGTGGTGCTGGCCGGCGGCGAAGAAATCCCCGGCAAGCTCGTCGTCTCCAATGCCGACGTGAAACGCACCTTCCTCAAACTGGTCGAGGAAAAGGAACTGCCGGACCTCTTCCTGCGCCGGGTCAGGAATTTTAAGATCCGCGGCTCGTCGGGCAAGGTCAATATCGCGCTGGATTCACTGCCAGAATTCCCGGCGCTGCCAAAGGATTCGCCGGTCTATCGGGGCGACATGCATTTCACCGATTCGATGGAACGCATGGAACGCGCCTATGACGACTGGAAGGCCGGGCGCTGGTCGGCCGACCCGTTCCTCGACATGGTGATCCCGACGACGCTCGATCCGACCATGGCTCCATCAGGCAAGCATTTCATGAGCTGCTTCGTGCAGTATGCGCCACCGAAGGTGAACGGCCGCGATTGGACCGACGCTGACCGCGATGGTTTCGCCGAAAGCGTGATCGCCCAGATATCGGACTACTCGCCGGGTTTTCGCGACCGCATCGTCCATATGGAGGTCCGCACGCCGCGCGAGATCGAGGCTGAGGTCGGCCTCACCGAAGGCAATATCTTCCAGGGCGAACTGACCTTCGATCAACTTCTGTTCAACCGGCCGGTGCCGGGCTACGCGCAATACCGCTCGCCGGTCGCTGGGCTCTATATGTGCGGCTCCTCGACCCATCCTGGCGGCGGCGTCATGGGCGCGCCTGGCCGCAATGCGGCGGCCGAGATCCTGCGCGATCTTGCCAAGCCGACTAAGCATATGAGCCCGGCCCATGACGTCATTTGACGCAATCGTTATTGGTGGCGGTCACAACGGCCTTGTCTCGGCCGCTGTCCTGGCCAAGAGCGGCCGCAAGGTGCTGGTCCTGGAAGCTGCCACGGATGTCGGCGGTGCGGCGCGCACCGAGGAGTTCGCGCCGGGCTTTCGCGTCTCGTCGGTTGCCCATCTGCTGAACCGTCTGCATCCCGATGTGGTGAAGACGCTTGAGCTGGAAAGGCATGGGCTGGACATTGCGCGCGGCGACTTCGTGCCATCCGTAGCGCTGTCGCAAGACGGCCTGCCGCTTGTCCTGCATGGCGCCTATGGCGAGGTGCTGACCGGCGCCGGCTCCACTGAGCAGACCGCCTGGAAGCAACTGCGCGCGCAACTGCTGCGCTATGCCGGCATCCTGAAGCCGTTCCTTGCGCGCCGACCGCCCGATCTCAGCGGCATGTCGCTGCTTGAGACGCTATCGCTCGGCCAGACCGCCCTGGCGTTGAAGAAGCTCGGCAAGGAGGACATGCGCGACTTCCTGCGCGTGCTGTTGATGAACGTTGCCGACCTGCTCGACGAGCAGCTTGCCGACGATCGGCTGAAGGGCCTGCTCGCCTTCGATGCCACGCTCGGCAGCCATCTCGGCCCGCGCTCGCCGACCTCGCTGCTCGGTCTCTATTATCGGCTGGCAGGCGAGGCAGGCGGCACTGCCGGCGCGCAGGTTCAGCCGAAAGGTGGCATGGGCGCAGTCATTTCAGCCATCCGCGCAGCAGCTGAAAAGGCAGGGGTGACCATCCGCACGGCGACTCCGGTGGCAAGGATCATCGTCGAGAAAGGCTGCGCCGCCGGCGTTGTGCTCGACAGCGGCGAGATGCTTCGTGCCAAGACGATCGTCTCCGCTATCAACCCGGCAATCACTCTCCTCGATCTTGTCGGCTCGCGCGAGATCGACACCGGCTTTATCCGCAAGGTCAGGAATATCCGCATGAAGGGCGATGCGGCGAAGCTCAATCTGGCGCTCGATCGGCCGCCGCAATTCGCCGGCGCCGATGCCGCGGACCACAAGGGCCGTCTGGTGATCGCGCCCTCGCCCGATGGTGTCGAGCGCGCCTTCAATCCATCGAAATACGGCGAGTTCTCGCCCGAGCCGGTTATGGAGATCACGCTGCCCAGCCTTGCCGACCCGTCGCTGGCGCCGGATGGCGCCTGCGTGCTGTCTGCGGTGGTGCAATATGCACCCTATGCGCTGAAACAGGGCTGGAGCGCCGGGAGGGCGAAATTCCTCAAGGCGGTCATGGCTCAATTGGAGGTCTATACGCCGGGAATCGGCAAGACAGTTCGCTATGCCGAGCTGCTGACACCGGCCGACATCGAGGCGCGCTACCGGATGCCGGGCGGTCACTGGCATCACGGCGAACTGCAGGCCGACCAGATACTGATGTCGCGCCCCGTCTCCGGCTGGTCGGGCTACGACACGCCGATCGACGGGCTGTTCCTCGCCGGCGCCGGCTCGCATCCGGGCGGCGGCGTTTCCGGCGCGCCCGGCTTGAATGCCGCCAAACGCATCATCGCGACGAAGGGGTAGGATATGAACATCCAATCGGCTAAGGCCGAACTCTACGGCGCCCCCCTCTGTCCTGCAGGACAGAGGGGGGCGCGAAGGAACACCGTCATGAACCATCAATCGAGCATCGACCCATCGACCTCCACAGCACAATCCCATTTTCGCACCTTGCGGGTCGGCACGCCGTTTCAGCCCCGCATCGATGCGCTGGCCAGGACCAATGACTGGTACAATTGGGCCGGCTACCGCGCTCCACATTCGCTGTGGGACGAGGAGCTCGAATATTTCGCCATCCGCAGCCAAGCTGCGCTGTTCGACATCTCGCCGATGACGAAGTACCGCATCGCCGGGCCGGACGCCGAGGCCTTCCTCAATCGAATCACGTTGCGCGACGTGAGCAAGCTGAAACCCGGCCGCGTCCACTATACCGCCTGGTGCGACGACGACGGTTTCGTCCTCGACGACGGCACGCTGTTCCGCCTGTCGCCGGCACGATTCCGCCTATGCTCGCAAGAGCGGCATCTGCCATGGCTGCTCGACAGCGCGATTGGGTTCGACGTGGCTGTCGAAGAAGAGACCGAAGCCGTCGCCGGCGTGGCGCTGCAGGGACCGGCCGCCTTCGCCGTGCTGCGCAATGCCGGTTTTGCCGGCGTCGAAAGACTAAGGGTCTTCGACCTTGCCGAGTTCCCGCATGATGGTGACACGGTCACTATTTCGCGCACCGGTTTCACTGGCGATCTCGGCTACGAACTGTTCGCGCCGGCCGACAAGGCGCTCAGCCTCTGGGATCGGCTGATGCTGGCCGGCGAACTGCGCGGCATCCGCGCCATCGGCTATACGGCGCTCAACCGCGCCCGGCTCGAAGCCGGGCTGATCGTCGCCAATGCGGATTTCACGACGTCTGAGCGTGCCATCCGCGCCGACCGCTTACGCATGCCGGACGAGATCGGCCTCGGCTTCATGATCGACTTGGAAAAGGGTCACTTCAATGGCCGCCGCGCCATCGTCGACGCACGGGCGAGGAAGCGTCTTCGCCATGTGCTGGTCGGGCTGGAGATCGAGGGCAACATTCCGGCCGAGCATGCCATCGTCTACTACAGGAAAAGTCAGGAGGTCGGGCTGGTCAGCGCCGCCATGTGGTCGCCGATGGCCAAGTGCAACATCGCCATCGCCTCGCTGGCGCGGCCGTTCGGCGATACCATCGTCGACGACCTCTGGGTCGAGATCTACGCCATGCGCGAATTGCAGTACCAGAAGCTGATGAAGCGGGCCAAGGTGGTGCAGCGACCCTTCATCAAGCTCGACCGCCGCACCGCCAATCCGCCGGCGGATTTCTGACCATGAGGGATGAGGCAGACAAGCACGACGTCGATGCAGAAGCCAGCGAGCAGTGGGAACTGGTCAACACGCCGCTCGGCGAAAAATGGTCAGGCCGCACCCGCTACGCAGCCGCCATGTTCTACTACAGGCGCGGCGAGATGAATGCCGAGACGCTGGAAGTCTACCGCATCTGCGCAAGGCTGGATTCGACGGATCCGCTGCCGATCATCCGCAACCGTGGCGTCGGCCAGGATTGGCTGAAGCGCATGGGCGGCTAGCAATTCCACCTAGGCCTGTCGAGATTCAGGTCAGGCCGAGTCGAACCGATGGTTTCCGAGAACCGGAGCGGAGCGTACTTAAGTACGTGAGTACCGGAAGCGCAGGAAACCGCCGTTCGCAGGCCGGCATCACCTGAATATCAAGATACCCTACCCGATGGTCTTTTCCAGCATGTTGATCCAGTTGCGATAGGCGATCTTCTCGATCAGCGCGCGACCGAAGCCGCGCGCCGCGAACGTATCGAGTAGCTTCGGGAGGCCGGTAACGTCGCCGATAACAGCCGGGATCATGGCGCCGTCGAAATCGGACCCGAGGCCGACGCCGTCTTCGCCCAGCGCCTGCAGCAGCGAATCGACATGGCGCACCATGATGTCGAGACTGGTATCGGCATTCATCCGGCCGTCTTCGCGCAAAAACCCGGTGGCGAAATTCAGCCCGACCAGGCCACCCGTCTCGCGGATCGCGCCGAGCTGCCAGTCGGTGAGGTTGCGGGAATGGCCGCAGATCGCATGGACGTTCGAGTGCGTCGCCACCAGCGGTGCGTCGCTGATCTCGACGACATCGCGAAACCCCTTTTCGTTGAGGTGCGACAGATCGATCATGATCTTGAGCTGGTTGCAGGCCTTGACCAGTGCCTTGCCGGCATCGGTCAGGCCAGGTCCGGTGTCGGGCGTCGACGGGAAACGGAACGGCACGCCGTGGCCAAAAGCGTTCGGGCGGCTCCAGACGATGCCGAGCGAGCGTAGGCCGGCCGCATGCAGAACGTCGAGCATCGTCAGTTCGGGGTCGATCGCCTCGACGCCTTCGATGTGGAACACCGCCGCGATCGACCCTTTCGCCATCGCGTCGCGCACCTCACCGGCGCTGCGGCAAACGGTGAGCGCCGACGCCCGCTCCAGCCTGTACAGGATCGAGGCCATGGCGATGGTGGAATCGAGTGCGTCGGACCGGGAGAGTTCGGGCGGCAACGGCTCGTTGTCGCTGGGTGCCGGCGGCACCGCGCTGCGCCTGGATTTCTCAGCCGGCGGCGGGAAGATCGCGAACATGCCGCCGGCAAAGCCGCCCTTCTTCGCGCGCGGCAGGTCGATGTGGCCGCCCGGCGTTCCCTCGATGAACAGCTTCTCGACATCCGCGTCTTTCGACTGATAGAGCCTGAGCAGCGTATCGTTGTGGCCGTCGAAGACGGGAACGAGGTCGGTTTCGGTCATAAAGGGATCATCAGTTCGATTGGTCGGGCGGCAATATACCTACTTAGGCAAGGCAATACCCACTAGGCAAGACAACCCATTAGGCAAGACAGGCGATCTGCGCATATGCCACAGCGATGCATGCCCTTGTAGCTGCCCGTCCTCAACCGTCATCTCGTGCCGAGGCCTGTGGGTAGGACCAGCACTATTGCTTCAGCACGTCGGCCCATTCCTTGTGACGATGGAACTGGGCATTGGCGAACGGGCAGAGCGGAATGATCTTCTTGCCCGCCGCGCGCGCGTCCTCGACGGCGCGGGTAACGAGGCGAAGCCCGGCGCCCTGGCCGCGAAACGCATCCGGCACTTCGGTGTGATCGATGATGATCTGGTGCTCGCCGATCTTGGTGAAGGTCATCTCCGCCTCGGCGCCATCAGGCCCGCGCAAGAGATACCGGCCCTTGGAACCGCGATCCTCCAGTTCGATCTCCGGCAATTGATCAAGCATCGCTTACGCTCCTTCCACCGGCGTAGCGGACAGGAACCGCCGCGCCGCTTCGATCTCGTTCGACTGCACCTCATGGCCGCCGTCGTGCCACTCCACTGTGACATCGGCGCCATCGGCGCGCAAATAGGCCTCCAGCCGCGACGTCAGGTTGGTCGGACAGATCGGATCGCGCCTGCCTGCGGTGACCAGGATACGGCGGCCGGCAAGGCTGCCCTTCACCTCCGGCTCGAACGGGATCAGGGGATGCATCAGCACCGCCGCATCGAACAGGGAGGGCGCCGCGAACACCATCGAGGCCAGGATGTTAGCCCCGTTGGAATAGCCAAGGCCAAGCACCGACGAGGCCTTTGCCGCCTCGACATGCGCCTTGACGAAGCCGACCATCTTGTCCGTCGCCCGCGCCAGATCGTCCATGTCGTAGACGCCCTCGCCGGTGCGGCGAAAGAAGCGCGCAGCACCGTTTTCCGAGACATCGCCGCGCGGCGAGACGATGGTCGCTTGCGGCGCGAGGTCGCGCCCGAGCGACAGAAGCTGGCTCTCGTCGGCCCCGGTGCCGTGGAAGACGAAGAGCAGCGCGCTGCCCGGCGAACCAGGCAGTGTCTTGTAGATGTAAGCGTCCTTGCTCATGGCCTGTCCTCAGTCTTCCAGCTTCTGCAGATGTTGCTCGAGATAGGGCCGCAGATGCTGATGCTGCGACGGCAGCTTCAGCGCCTCGCCGAGATGGGCGGTGTCCTCGTCGCGATCGAAGCCCGGCTCGTTGGTGGCGACTTCGAACAGCACCCCGCCCGGCGTGCGGAAATAGATCGCCCAGAAATAGTCACGATCGATCACCGGCGTCACCTGATAGCCGGTGTCCATCAGCGCCTTGCGCACTTCGAGCTGCTTGGCGCGGTTTTCGACAGCGAAGGCGACGTGGTGGACGGAGCCGGCACCGAGATCAGCAAAAGCGGCGCCCGGCAGCGATTCGATATCGACGATATTGGCGCCGTTGCCGTTCTTCACCGCCAGCCTTTTTACGGTGCCGGACGTGTCGACTTCCTCATAGCCCATGAATTTCAGCAGCTCTTCTGTGGCGCCGCTATCCTTCAGCCTGAGCGACACGGAGTGAAAACCACGGATCGCCTCGTCGGAGGGAACATCGCCCTTCGCCCACGGCGTACGGGTGTCGGCCTTGTTCTCGACCAGCGCAAACCTGTCATCATCGGGACCGGCGAAGGCAAGGCGCTTCTCGCCGAAGCTCTCTTCATGCGACAGCCCGGCGACGCCCTCATTGGCAAACCGCTTTTCCCAATAGGGAAGCGTGCCTTCGGGCACCGAATAGACCGTGGTGCCTACTTCGCCAACGCCGTGGCGGCCCTTGCCGATGTTGGGGAACGGAAAATAGGTCATCACCGAACCGGGCGTGCCGAGCTCGTCGGCATAGTAGAGGTGGTAGACATCCGGCGCGTCGAAATTCACGGTTTTCTTGACCCGGCGCAGGCCGAGCTTTTTGGTGAAGAACTCATTGTTCTGGCGCGCATTCCTGGCCATCGAGGTGACGTGATGCAGGCCTTTGATCTGGTCGAGCATTTTCCTGCTCCTTCCCTTGTCCTGTGCGGCCCATGCCGCGGTCCACGCCAATATGAGGACCCGCCAGCTGGCGGCCAAGCCCGCAAACACAGAATGGACTGTGCCCCATGAGTGAACAATAAAACGACTTTTGTTCACCATTTGGCGAACACCCCAGGCTTGCGTCGCCACAGAAATTCGGCTCCATGAGCGGCACGCTTTCGATGAAGGATACAGCATTGGTCAGAAAAGACAGACGCCCGAATGTTCTCCTGATCACCTGCGATCAGTGGCGCGGCGACTGCCTGTCGGCGGCAGGCCACAAGGTGGTGCGGACGCCGAATGCCGACGCGCTCGCCGCCGAGGGTGTGCTGTTTCGACAGCATTATGGCGGGGCGGCGCCCTGCTCGCCGGCACGCGCCTGCCTCTACACCGGCCTATACCAGATGAACAACCGCGTTTGCCGCAACGGCACCCCGCTCGACGCCCGCCACGGCAACATCGCGCTCTCGGCGCGCAGCCTCGGCTATGATCCGACGCTGTTCGGCTATACCGACGTATCGCCCGATCCGCGCACGCTGGCGCCGGGCGACCCGCGGCTGAAAAGCTACGAAGGCGTGCTGCCCGGCTTCACCGTGCGCCAACTCCTGCCGGAGCATCAGAAACCGTGGCTGTCGTGGCTGAAGGCGCGCGGCATCGATAGTAGCGCCGGCTTTCCCGACATCCATCGCCCAGCGGACGACCTTGGAGGCACGACCGACAGCGCGGTGACCAACGCGCCGCCCGTCTACTCGAAGGACGAAACCCCAGCTGCTTTCCTGACCGGCGAGTTCGTCCGCTGGCTTGGCGAACAAGAGCGCGATACACCGTGGTTCGCGCATCTTTCCTTCCTCAGCCCGCATCCGCCCTTCATCGTGCCGGAGCCCTACAACAGGATGTATGATCCTGCCCGGGGACCGGCTTTCCACCGCGCCGCGAGCTGGCAGGCCGAGGCAGAAAGCCACCCCTACCTTGCCTATAACCTTGACCTGCAGGAGCGTTCGAATTTCCGCCCCGGCGCCGAGGGCAAGGTGCGCGACTGGGGCGACGACGATTTTGGCCGCATCCGCGCGCTCTATTACGGCATGATCTCGGAGGTCGACGCACAGCTTGGCCGCATCTGGCAGGCGGTCAAGGCGGCGGGTGCATGGGATGACACCATCGTCGTGCTGACCTCCGACCATGCCGAGATGATGGGCGACCATTACATGCTGGGCAAGGGCGGCTTTTTCGACGGCAGTTATCATATTCCGCTGATCGTCCGCGATCCGCGTCGCCGCAAAGCGGCCGGGGCCAGCGTCGACCGCTTCACCGAGGCGGTGGACATTGCGCCGACATTGCTCGCTCTGCTTGGCGAGGAAACCCCGCCGCATCTCGACGGACGATCGCTGAAGCCGTTCCTGGATGCCGGGGAGCCGGGGAACTGGCGCGAGGCCGCGCATTGGGAGTTCGATTTCCGCTCGGTTGCCGACGGTGATGCCGAGCGCCATTTCGGCATCGGTCCGCGCCAGTGCAATCTGGCCGTCATCCGCACGAAACAATTCAAATATGTACATTTCGGCGGCGGCCTGCCGCCGCTGCTGTTCGACCTGGAGAAGGATCGAGACGAACTGACCAATGTCGCTGCCGATCCGGCCTATCTGCCGGTCCGGCTGGAGCTTGCCGAAAGGCTGCTTGCCTGGCGGGCCGAACATCTCGATCAGTCGCTGGCGCTTGCCGAACTGACCGACGATGGCGTTGCCGGCTACGTCGCAGGCCTGCCGCCTTTCCAGTCATAAAAGGCCCACGCCGTCGCCGGCGCGGGGTTTTAGGGGGGAATCACTGGGGCTTAGCGCATCATCATACGCTGTTCGTCGCGTTTTTGCGTATAGGTGCCCTTGTCATAGGCGACCTGCGCCTCGAGCTGCTCCTTGGTGAAGTTCGTGTAAAGATAGCGGTTGCCATCCTTGTCGGTCATGAATTTAAGGTTGTCCATGCCGACAGCCACTTCCTTCTCGCCGACGCCGAGGAAACCGCCGACGTCGATGATGACGGCGTCGACCTTCTTGTCGCCCGTCAGCACGACGTCGCCAATCTCACCGAGGTTGACATCATTGGCGCCGTAGACGGTGGTTCCAACCAAATCTTCGGAGCGGATTTCGTTGATCGGCATTTCGGTCAGCGCCGATTTGTCGATCGCCGCGGTCTGCGTCTGGTCGGGGGTTGCGTCAGGCGTTGCTGCAGCCGGAGCCTCGGCTGTCTTGTCCGCCGGTGCTGGAGCAGCGGGGTCAGGCGTTGTTGCCGGGGCCTGCGCCATCTTATCGGCCGGGGCTGGAGCCGGAGCCTCGGCTGTCTTGTCCATTGGAGCCGGAGCAGCGGTGTCAGGGGTTGCCGCCGGGGCTTCCGCAGTCTTCTCCGCCGGGGCTGGGGCCGCATCGACAGCAGGGGTGGTTGTCACTGGCGCCGGCGCCGCAGCGTCATTCGATGCGGTTGTCGCCGGGGCGGGATCATAGGGTTCGCGGTTGAACTCCGGCAACGCCTCCAGGTCTTCCTTCGTGGTCTCGGCCACCAGCCAGCGATCGCCGTCCCTTTCCGCCCACTTGGCCTTATCGAACTCGAAGGCGACATTCTTTTCGCCAACCTCAAGGAAGCCGCCGACGCCAATGATCAGCGACTCGGCCTTGCCATCCTTGGCCAAGACGATGTCGTTTACGTCGCCGATATTTTGAGCATCGTCGCCGGTGCCGTTGTAGACGGTTTCGCCGATGATATTGGTCGCAAGATTACCGTCGGCACGCTTCACAGGTTCGGCGGGAGCTACGGTGCTATCGGCGGGAGCAGCCGGAGCATTCTGTGCGGTGGTATCCGTCGAGCCGGAAGGGGCGGCAGGAGCCGTAGCCGTGGTGTCATTGGCCGCAGGAGCCGGATCGTAAGCGTCACGGTCGAAGTCCGACTGAGCCGTCAACTCATCCTTTGTGGTTTGGGCAATCAGCCAGCGGTCGCCATTCCGTTCGGCCCATTCCAGCTTGTTGTAGTCGAAAGCCACGTTCTTGGCGCCAACGCCAAGAAAGCCGCCGACGCCGATGACGACGGATTTCGCCTGACCGTTTTCATCGAAGACGACATCACTGACCTCGCCGATATTCTCGGCATCGTCGCCTGTGCCATTATAGACCGATTCGCCAATGATATTCGTCACTAGGCTACCCTCGGCGCGGGCAACAGGGATCGCCGGGGCGGTATCCTGGACTGCCGGGTCTTGCGTCGGGGCCGGGGTTGTGGCCGTCTGCGCATATGCACCGGTCGCAATCAGCGCTGCGAGCGCGGTGGTGGTCAAAAGGGTGCGGATCATCGTAATACTCCTCGCGTATATCTCGTCGGGGCCGCGAGCATGGGAGATCGGTCGCGGCGTCACACATTCACAACGTCGTGACCGCGCGGTTGTTCCGACACCATTGCGAGTGTCGTGCAAAAACCACCCGAATCGCGCCCAACCATGCGTTCGGCGGGTGAGATTCGCTCCTGTATATTCGTCAGAGCTGCGGAACTTTTTTTCAGCCGCCCCGTTCCAGCCTATGGCTGGGTGTGTTCTGGCCGATGATTATTCAATGGCTGCTAAGAAAAAACGGAGCGGGGGGATGCGATTTGCGGCGGTGCTGAACAAGGAGGGCGGCACTCTGCGCACGATTGATCTTTCCGCCTTCACGGACCGGATGCGCCAGACGTTGGAGGCAGCAGGTCATTCCATCGATATCGACATCGTTGCCGGCAAGGACGTCGTCGCAACGCTGGACCGCATCGCTTCGAAGCACAGCGTCGACATTGTGCTGGCCGGTGGCGGCGACGGCACTATTTCGGCTGCGGCGGCTCGGTTGATGGGCAGGAAGAAAGCACTTGCCATTTTACCGGCTGGCACGATGAACCTGTTCGCCCGTGGGCTCAGCATTCCACAAGCCCTTGACGCGGCCGTGAAATCTTTTGCCGACGGCGAGGTGATCGCAGTCGATATGGCAACCGCCAACGGTAAGCCATTCGTGCATCAGTTCTCGATCGGCATGCATGCCAAGATGGTTCAGCTTCGCCAGACCATGGAGTTTGGCTCGCGGTTAGGAAAGATGCGGGCCTCGGTGAAGGCTGCCTGGGCGGCGATCAACAACCCGTCGGCAATGAAGGTGACGCTGACCATCGGCGAAGCCGAGATCGTGACGCGCACCACCGGCATCGGCGTCACCAACAATCTGTTCGGTGAGGGTCATCTGCCCTATGCCGACAATCCCGCCGGCGGCGTGCTCGGCATCTATGTCACGGTGGCGCGGCGGCGTGGCGAACTGGTCAGGTTCCTCTTCGACGTGGCGCGCGGTAAATGGCGCGACAGTGAGCATGTCGAAATCCACCAAGCCGACCGGGTCATTTTGAAAGTCCACTCCGCAAAGAAACGTCGCGCCGTCATGGACGGCGAACTGGTCGGGCTTGATCGCGAAACCACGGTCGAAATCCATCCTGGCGCGCTAAACGTTCTCGTCCCGGCGCGCGCCGTCCAAGCGGAGGCAGCGTGATGCAGCCCGGGACAGTCGATCGGAAAGCTTCAGCCTCTGGGAATCTCGCCCTGTTCGTCCCTGGGAAGCTCGCCCTGTTCGGTTGTCGACGTCTTGTCTATCATGTTGCCGTAAATCTCCGCGATGCCCCAGGCGATAAACGCCAACAGCAGCGCGGCGATCAAGATACGGAAAGTATGCCACCCCCAGCGTCCTTGGCGGGCTTTGTCTTCAGGAACGATCCTGGGCATGATCGGCCTCCATATGGTTTGGCGCTGGGATATCGTTTAGCGCCGGCAAGTCGTTTGGCGCCGGCGGGCGCTGGCAAAATGTGGTTGGGTAACGGTTCCTCAAGGCGAAGGTTCCGGTCTCAGAGCCAGGCAACTGGCCTGGCGAGAATGGCTGCGAGCCGATGCTTTTGGGGGCCTTGTGGATAGCAGGGTAGAGAAAACGCCGAATCTGCCGGTCGATGTCATTAACGTGGTAAGGGCGCAGGATCGGCTTGCAGTACTGCACGGTCTCGATGCAATGGACACGGCGGCCGATCCTGACTTCGACCATATCAGCCGTCTTGCCGCCGCGGTCATGCAAGCGCCCATCGCGCTGGTGACGCTGGTCGATGTCGAGCGGCAATGGTTCAAGTCCTGTGTCGGTCTAGATGAGACCGAGGCCGCGACCGATGCATCTTTCTGCGCCCATGCCATTGCCGCCGGCGATGAGCCGATGGTGGTGACCGATGCGACCACGGATCCACGTTTCAACGCCAGCCCGCTGGTCACTGGCGAGCACCATGTCCGTTTCTATGCGGCTGCGGCGATTGTGGTGGCCGGCGCCCGGATCGGCACGCTCTGCGTGCTCGACCGGAAGCCGCGCGCGTCCCCGTCTGCCGCCCAGCTCGAACAATTGACGGCGCTCGCCAGCCTCGCGGCCAGCCTGTTCGCATTGAAGCACGCCACCCGCAACGGCGCCAGCATCGCTGCGGCGCTGGCGCGCGAGGAAAAGCGGCGCGGCATAGCGCTCGATGCCGCCTCGCTCGCAAGCTGGGCATGGGATATCCACACCGATGTGATCGAATGCGATGTCCGGTTGTCCGAGCTGTTCGGCCTGCCGCGCTCGAACCGGCTGAGGGCGCGCGATATCCTTGCCGCCATTGACCCGCGTGATGTCTACCAAACCGAGACGCGCTTTCGTGACGCGCTGACCGGCGGCGACGACTATTTTGGCGAATACCGCGTCAAAGGCTTCACTCCGCCGCGCTGGCTCGCGACCCGCGGCCGTGTCATCGAACGCGACGGCGACGGCAAGCCGACGCTGATCTTCGGCGTCAATTACGACATCACCGAACGCAAGCTGGGCGACGAGCGGCAACGGCTCTTGCTGCGCGAGCTGAACCATCGCGTCAAGAACACGCTGGCGACAGTGCAGGCGCTGGCGACGCAGACCGTTCGCCATGCCCGCCAGCCGAGCGAGTTCCTCGAAGCCTTCAGCGCCAGGCTTCAGGCGCTGGGCGCCGCCCACAGCCTGCTGTCCGACCGCGAGTGGCGCGGTATCGGCATTCGCGAACTCGTGCAGATCGAGGTCAAGCCGTTCGACACCGCCGAACAGCCGCGCATGACGATCTCAGGCGCCGATCTGCTGCTTTCGCCCGACCAGGCAGTCGGGCTCGGCCTGATCTTGCATGAACTGGCCAGCAACGCGCTGCAACACGGAGCGCTGTCGGCGGCTTCGGGCAAGGTCGATCTCGACTGGCGGGCACAGGGCCGGAAAGGCGCACGGCGCCTGGTGCTGACCTGGCGCGAAAGCGGCGGGCCTGAAGTTGCCTCGCCCGAACGCCACGGCTTCGGCTCGATCCTGATCCGCCGCAGCCTGGCCAAGGTCATCTCCAGCGAAGTGACCCACGAATTCCGGCCGGAAGGCGTGTTCGCCGAAATATCGATGCCGCTGGAGGATCTGCCAAAGTGACGGCTCGACCATGATCCCGAACCGAAGGTCTGCGTCAGCGAAAAGTGGAGGCCGGTTTTCGGATAAGATGTCGTCAAACAACAAGAAGAATCGCTTCGGGCTATTTCGCTTCGCCGGCATCCGCATCGTCGGCATCGGGCTTCACGTTCTCGCGGTAAATGGCGTAGGCGGCGAGTGCAATCGCCGGGGCGAGTATGGTGCCCAGGCCGCCTTTCCCCTTGAATAGCGCCGGCAGCACGGCGAGCGCGGCCGTGATGCCGACCGCCTTCATGTCGGCTTTGCGCGTCCGCGCCCGGCGTCGGGCGCACGCGCCGGCCGACAGTTGATGGAGGAGCAGGAGAAGTCCTGCGATCACCAGGAAGCCGACCCCGAAACCAAGGCAGGCTGCCATCGGCCCGTAGCGACCCGCCACCCAGACATAGGCGGCTCCGACGAGGAAACCGACGCCGCATAGTGCTGCAAGTGCTGCGAGCGCATAGACGATTGCAGCCGCGCGTGCGCGGCGCACGGCTGCAACGGCTTCACCGGAGGCAAGACCCGAGATAAACGATGCCAGCATTCCCATCTGGGCTGGGGGCTAGCGGCGCGCGAGAAGCGCGAACAGAAAGCCGACGCCTGCCGCGATTGCCAGCGACGTCACCGGCTTTTCGCGCACGCTCGCCACCACTTGCGCTTCGATATCCCTGGCGTTGCTGCGCATATTTTCAAACGCTGCCTCGCCTTGGGCGCGCAATTGCTCGACTCCTTCCGTAGCAACGCGACGAGCAGCCCCGTAACCATGTTGGCCGGTCTCGGCCAGCTGTTCGGTGAGTTTCTGAATGTCGACTTTTAGCTGCCTGATGTCGGCTTCAAGGTCCGAATTCGGCTGGCTTTCGTTCGGGGACTTTCCTGCGGCAGTCGCCATTGCTTAACTCCTTGCGTTTGCTCGGGTCGAAACGTTCGACCCAACCCCAGGGTTCCGAAATCGGAACAAATCCATGAAAGGGTGTTTCCGCAGGCGAGTCCAGCCCGACACGTCTCCGGTAGCCGCTCAGATCAGCGGTCGGCGATCTTCGCTCAACCCTTCCCAGCGGGCGAGTTCCTTGAGCCTTTCGGTGTCGACCACCTCGCAGCCGCCGTCGCGCCAGAAGATAAGGTTGCGGTCCATCAGCTTGCGGATCGTCTTGTTGGTGTGGACCAGCGACAGGCCGAGCGTATCGGCGAGGTGCTGCTGCGTGATCGGAATCTGCACCGGCGTCCTGCCGTTCAGCCCGACCGCCCTGGCGCGGCTGGAGATGAACGCTATTAGATAGGCTGCACGCTCGAGCGCGGTGCGTCTGCCGATACTGAGCAGGTTCTCGTCCAGCATGCGCTCCTCTCGCGAGGCGATCCAGGTAATGTCGTAGGCGAGGCCCGGATGGCTGCGGTAGAGCTCGGGAAGGGCTTCCCGCTCGAAGACGCAGAGCAGCATCGGCGACAGCGCTTCCACGGAATGCTGCATTTCGCCCATCAGGCTGCCTTGCAAACCGATGAGATCGCCTGGCATGGAATAGTTCAGAATCTGGCGGCGGCCATCCGGCAGCAATTTGTAGCGGAAACCCCAACCCGACAGCACCGTATAGAGATGGGCGCTGTGGCTTCCCTCCACCAGAACGGTAGCCCCCTTGTCGAAGGCCAGTTCGCCCTTCTTGTGTGCGTTGACGAAGACAAGTTCCTGCTCCTCGAACGCCCGAAACGCCGGCAACGGCCGCAGTGGGCAGTTCTCACATGAATACCGGCGGGTGGACAAAGAACGGCCGTTCTGGCCAGACATTTCAATCCCTCTTCGAGAGCGGGCCCTTTCCGGAGGGCGATAGCAAACGCCCTGCAGGCGTCGAGGTTACGCCATCTGCGCCGACATGTCTTTTTTAAATGACAGGATGCCAATAACATTAAAGGACAGGAAGCCAAATAGGGAACATCACTCTATTCCCTGCGCTCCCTGTTCCCGGCGCCCCACGGAGACATTGCCACGTGCCCCCATTGCTGGACGGATTGCGGATTCTTGTTTTGGAGGATGAATTCCTGATCGCCATGGATGTCGAGCAGCTTTGCCGCGACTATGGCGCTGGCGACGTGGTCATCGCCCGCGATCTGGCTGAGATCGATCGGAAGAGCGTTGCCTCGCGATTCGATGCGGCCATCGTCGACCTCATGCTGGGCGGCACTTCGACACTCGATTTCGCTTCGCGGCTGCGCGAATCGGGCGTGCCTTTCGTCTTCGCCTCGGGCTATTCCGAGATGGACGAAATCAAGGTGTCCTTTCCCGATATCACATTGGTCACCAAGCCCTATTCGGGAGACGACCTCGTGCAGGCAGTGGCGGCAGCCTGCGGGCGCGGACCTCTTGTTTGATGTCCGGAAACCTGAGCCCATATTGCCGGGCCCCTATACTGATGGTCCGTATTCAGGCGGCGTTCGACCCCGTCACCTGAGCCGAGATCGCATCCGGGCCGAACTCGTCATCACCGGAAATCTTCAGGATTTCCTGCAGCCGCGTGCGGGCGCGGCTGACGCGGCTCTTGATCGTTCCGACCGCGCAGCCGCAGATCTCGGCGGCTTCCTCGTAGGAAAAACCCGAAGCGCCGATGAGGATGATGGCTTCGCGCTGGTCCTCGGGCAATTGCTCGAGCGCGCTACGAAAATCCTTGAGGTCGAGCTGGCCGTGCTGAGCCGGATGGACGGCTAGCCTGGCCGTCATGATGCCGTCGCTGTCCTGCACCTCGCGGCCGCGCTTGCGCATCTGCGAATAGAATTCGTTGCGCAGGATGGTGAACAGCCATGCCTTGAGATTGGTGCCCGGCTCGAAGCTTTCATGCTTGTCCCAGGCCTTCACCAGCGTTTCCTGCACCAGATCGTCGGCCTTGTCGGCGTTTTGCGTCAGCGACACGGCAAAGGCCCGCAGGCTCGGAATCGAGCCGAGCAGATCCGTCTTGAAGCTCTGGGAGACGGCGGCCATGCCTCAGTCCTTTTTCCGTGCAGGTTGCGCCTGCTCCAACTGGCTGAGCAATTGGGCGAAGCGATCCGGCACGTTGTCGGAGACCAGCTCGTCGTAATATTGTTTGAGTTTGCGGCCGATTTCCGAGTTTGGCCCGAGCGGGTCGCCGGAAGCAGCCCGGCGCCTGTTGGCAGCACCAGCCGTGTTATCTTTCCTCATGTCCTCATTTCGCCCTTTATTCCCAGCACCCTGCCGCCCTTCAATACACGATGCAAAGCCGGCGGTCCCCTTGTCTGGTTGCCCGTCCCGACCTCAAACGCCGTCCTCTTACATTAGTTCCAAAAGCATCGGAACTTTTTCGCAAAGCCGGCGTTTATGTTTTCAGGGCTTATTTCGGGGCTTGTAATCAGCTTGGCCTACAATCTATGAAATTACGTCAGAGGGAGACGTCCATCATGAGCCTATCCGCAACCATCGCTCCGCACCTGCCGTTTCTGCGCCGCTTCTCGCGGGCCGTTTCCGGATCGCAGGAGAGTGGCGACGCGCTGGTCGCCGCGATGCTCGAAGCCATCATCGCCGACGTTGACATCTTTCCGAACGCGTCGAGCGACCGCATCGCGCTCTACAAGGTCTTCGCCAGGCTGTTCACCTCGGTCGCCATCCGCGTTCCGCAAGAACACCCGCAGTCGGCGTGGGAACAGCGCGCCGCCGCCAATCTGAACGCGATCTCACCCCGTCCCCGGCAGGCCTTCCTGCTGGTCGCCGTCGAAGGTTTCAGCGAAGACGAGGCGGCTGAGATTCTCGACGTCGACGATCAGGAGTTCTCCGACCTTCTTGCCGAGGCCAGCAACGAGATTTCCCGCCAGGTGCAAACTGATGTCCTGATCATCGAGGACGAGCCGCTGATTGCCATGGACATCGAGCAAATGGTCGAAAGTCTGGGCCATCGTGTTGTCGGTACCGCGCGTACCCACGCCGAAGCGGTGGCAATGTTCACAAAGACGCGGCCGAAGATGGTGCTCGCCGACATCCAGCTTGCCGACGGCAGTTCGGGCATCGACGCGGTGAACGAGATCCTGTCGTCCACACCGGTGCCGGTGATCTTCATCACCGCCTTTCCCGAGCGCCTCCTGACCGGCGAGCGGCCGGAGCCGGCCTTCCTCGTCACCAAGCCGTTCAATCCGGACATGGTCAAGGCCCTGATCAGCCAGGCGCTGTTCTTCGACCGGCACGCGAAAGCCGCTGCATAGGACCGGCAGGCCCGGCCTCGCGCGGCCCGTTTCGACAGATCGCCCGTTTTCCACTGATCGAATGATGCTGATCTCTTGCGGCTGGCTAACGTCACTTGCGCCTCGAACTTCCCCTGAGCAATGACGATTCAATCCGGCCGGAAAGATTTGCAGGGATCGTCTTTTTCGGGAAATGGTGGAACAAACGGCAGCGAAAGACGTTTTTGCCGTACCATTTGAAGGAGATGGATCATGCTTTACTGGGCGCTCGTATTTCTAGTCGTCGCGATCATTGCAGGCGCTCTTGGTTTCGGCGGCATCGCCGGCACCTCGGCTGGTATAGCGCAGATATTATTTTTCATCTTTCTCGCTTTCCTGATCATCTCGCTTATTGCGGGCTTGTTCAAACGCGCGTCGTGAACTGCGATCGAACACTGGGAGCCGCACCCCTCAAGCGGTTTCCAGCTACCGCCGAGCGGTGTCCTTAGCGGGACGTCGTTCGGCGGACCTCTTTTGGGAACCCATTTTTCCGTCAGCCGTTCAGCCTGCATTGGGTGGGTGAACTGACCGATGCATCCAGAGCCGGAGACATGAAAGACAGCGGACGGAGCAATGAGATCATCGCTCTGCAATCCGCTGAGAGTGGAATGCAGCTTGGCCGGGCCCTTCTCCATGCGCTGCACAATGCCGGCATTTCGGTTCTCTATCAGGATCGCGAGATGAAAACCGTCTGGGCCCGCAACATGCGTCCGCCATGGGCTTCCGATACGGCCGACAACAACGGCCTCCTGCCGCCGGCGCAGGCGGAGCGTATTTGTGCGGCCAAACGCAACGTCGTCGCATCCGGCAATCCGGAACATCTTGAGCTCAGCATTCCCGCCGACGATGGCGTTCGCTGGTTCCAAATATGGGTAGACGCGGATCGCGACGACGGCGGCGCGGTGCAGGGCGTCGTCACCACCATGGTCGAAACGACCGAGCAGAAACGTCGCGAGCAAACCCTGAAGACGCTGCTGCGAGAGGTCAGCCACCGCTCAAAGAACCTTTTGGCAATTATCCAGAGCATCGCCACCCAGACCAGCCGTTATTCGGACACGCTCACCGATTTCCTGACACGCTTTCGCGGCCGTTTGCAGTCGCTTGCCTCATCGCAGGACCTGGTGACCTCGTCCAACTGGCGGGGAGCGGCACTGCGCGAACTGGTGTCCGGCCAGGTCGGCCGCTATGGAGCCGACCCGGTGCGCAGCCTGCGTTTTCAGGGTGCAAATCCGTACCTTAACCCCAATGCCGCCCTGCATATCGGCTTGGCCATGCACGAGCTTGCCGTCAATTCGGTCAGCTACGGCGCTCTGTCGCGAGCCGACGGATTCGTCGAGGTGACGGCCGATCTGACGGCCGCTTCCGCTGGCGAGACCGCCCTGTCGCTGACATGGGCCGAAGCCATCGGAGCCAATGACAATCATCCTAATGAGAAGCGTTTTGGCAGTGTAGCGCTCGAGCGCGTCGTGCCTGCGTCGTTGAACGGTAAGGCGACAATTGAAATCACCGGGGACCGCCTCGAATATCGTCTTGTCGTTCCTCGCGGCAATTTCGAGACGGATTGACCGGACAACAGCCGAGCCCAGAGCGCTGGGGCCAAGAGGGTTGCGATTGATACCGGCCGCGCCGGCTTTAACCATCTGTTCACCATAAAGTCCGATGCTTGTTTTTTCCAGACACAGCATGACGTTTTCGATCGCATCTGCTGCGCAGTACGGGAGGAATGGCTTTGACGGTTGCCGACATCAATAGGCTGGAACAGCCCGCACGCGTTTCGATGGGCGGGTTTCAGGATCTCGAAGCATCCGCGATGCCGTCGCCCCGTGCTTCCCTCCCGACCCCCGGCCTCGCCGCGATCGGGCTGGCTGCGGTAGTCGTCCTGGCCGCCGCGTTCCAGTTGGTCTAGAGCGTTGGACGCAAGTGGCCGGCGGCTTGTGCTTGCCTCATGTCGACCTGTTCCAATCAGCCGCCAGCCTGCATCGCCGGAACTTTGGCGGATGTCGCCCGTTCTTATGGCGAGAGGACCGTCGCCATGGAACATATCGCTGCAGTGCTGCTGGTCATCGGCTGTTCGAACACGATGACCGAGTGTCGCGAACTGCCTGTGTCGGTGAGCGTTTTCGAAACCGCTCAGGAATGCAAGGCCGAGCGTTCTTTCGTCGTGGGCGATTTGCGGGGTGAGGCTCCGCGCATAATTGCCGAATGCCTTTCCGTCGATCCGGCACTGGAGGATGATTACGACCAGATCGTCTGGACTGTGCGGCCGGACGGCACGCTCGACGCTTCCGTGGAGATTTCTAGCCTTGAGGTTGCCTCGAACGGCGCGCCCCCCGAACAAGATTCTCTTAGCCAACAATGAAATCGAGCAGGCAAAACGCTTTTTCGCATGATAAATGACGGGTGGAGCTACAAGTGAGGACAAAAGCGAGGAGTGACTCTATGCGGAAGATGATTATTGCCATGGTTGCCGTGGTCGCGGTCAGCGGTTGCAGCACCACCGAGCGGGATGTCGGCGTCGGCGCCGGTGTCGGCGCTCTGGCCGGCGGCCTGATTGACGGCGGCAAGGGAGCGCTGGTGGGCGCAGCCATCGGGGCCGGTTCCGGCCTGCTGGTGCGCAATCTGCGCAATGGCTATTGCCAGTACCGCGACAACCGTGGCCGTCTGTTTACGGCTCGCTGCTGATCCGTTTCAAACAAAAGAAGCGGAGACCGGCTCGTCCGGTCTCTGTTTACTTTGCGCTTCGAAAAGGGTCGGTTTGCGGCGACGTTTCAGCCCGACAATGGAATCCTGATTTCCACGCTCAACCCGCCATCGTGAAAATCGCGATTGATCGTACCGCGCAATTCGCGCGTGACGTTCAGATCGATCAACTTGGTGCCAAAACCGGTTTTGACAGGTGGTTCGAGTTTCTTCTGGCCGGCTTCGCGCCAGTTGAGAACCAGCGTCCGGTCGCTCCTGCTGCTTTCGACCGACCAGTCGACCTTGAGCGACCAGTCGCCCTTTCTAATATTCGCCGAATTGCCGGTTTCGCCATATTTTAGCGCGTTCGTCGCCAGTTCGTGAAAGGTGAGGCCGAGCGCTTGCGTCGTCGTCTCATCGAGCAACACCTCTGGCCCCGACAATATCCCCTCGGGAAGCTCCCTGCCGAACACCTGGCCAAGCTCGATGCGCAAGAGATCGCCGAGATCGGCCTTCTGCCAGCGCGAGCGCGTCAGCATGTCCTGGGAAGCCGCCATCGCTTGCAACCGGGCCGAAAAAGAGGACGAGAACTCGTGGACGTCGGTGGCGTGCGACGCCGTCTGCCGCGCGATTGCCAGCACCCGTGTGATCGAGTTCTTGATGCGGTGCTTCATCTCCTGCAGCATCAGATCTTTTTCGAGCAGGCTCTTTTCCGTCGTCTCATGAAGCAGCGAGACCGCGTCATAGGCCCGCTCCTGATAGCGTGCCACCAGCGCGATGGTTCCCGCGAGCAGCAGTCCGAACAGGCCGAGCATCACCGGAATGGCGCGCGAGGAGGGTTGCGAGAAGGCGCTTGTCGGCCTGAACAGGACGGTCCATGGACGTCCGGCGATGGTGATCTCGCGAGAAACCACCAGCCTGTCACCGAAGGTCGACGCCGGCGGCGTTTCCGACCGGAACAAAAGATGGTCGGCATCCACCTTGCCGTCATAGATTTCGATGTTCACCGGCAGCAGCGGCGTCCGGCTGAGCGCGGTCTGGAACAGATCTCGGGCGCGGAAGGCCGCATAAAGAAAACCTGTTGTCGAGGATCTGGACGCATCGATGCCGTCCTGGGCGGTTTCGACGTTGAGCCGCACGAAGACGAGGAAGCCGGTGAAGGTCTGCGCAGCACCTGTTCCCTGGCCTAGCTGCACGCGCCCGCTCGCGTGCTGCTGGTTGTCGGCCATCGCCCGTTCGATCGCCTCGCGCCGCACCGGTTCGGTGAACATGTCGTAGCCGATGCCGGATTGATTGGAAGGATCCAGCGGCTCGAACAGCATGATGGGCGTACGCCATGGCAGCGTTGTCGTAGCCGGATAGATCGCATGGCTGGCGCCATAGTCGTGCCGGATGGCACGCTCGACCGCTGCCTCGTCGCCGGCTCTCACCAGCCGGAGAAAGCCGATACCGCGCAGGCCGGTAAAATTGTCGTGGATACCAAGCGCTTCGAAGAACGCCCTGAATTCGCCCCGCGAAATGCCGCCATTGCGCGCCTCGAACAGTGCATGGGTCGATCGCAGCAGCGACAGTTGCAGGTCGATGCGGCTGTCGATCCGGTTGAGCGCATCGTCCGCCGTTGCCTCGAACTTGATGCGCGCCGCTTCCTGCGTGGCGAAATAGGCGAATCCCGCCATCGTCAGGCTGATCAGCGCGACGGCGATGAAAGCGACGATCGGAAAGAACTTCTTCAAATTGCTGCTACGGCCCATGGTTCCCCATCTTATGGGCAAGTCCCCGCGTCAACACAATGGCGCGGCCAAACCATCATGACCGCTGGTACATCACATGACAGGTACTTAGCCGGCTTATTGAAGCTTCAGGCGGCGATCTTCAGCGCACCTGGCCCGGGAATGGCGCCGGGCGGGGACTTGCCCAGGATGATCATGCCGAGCACCTCGTCCTGGGTCACGTCGCTGGTGCGCGCCGTGCCAACGACCCGACCATTCTTCATCACGCAGACGCGGTCGGCAAGCTCGAACACATCGTGAATGTCGTGGCTGATCAGGAAGATGCCGATGCCGTCGGCCTTGAGTTGCATGACCAATTCGCCGACCTGCGCCGTTTCCTGCGGGCCCAGCGCCGCCGTCGGCTCATCCATGATCAGGATTCGGGCGTTGAACAGGATGGCGCGCGCGATCGCCACCGACTGCCGCTGGCCGCCCGAAAGCTTGACCACCGGCTCCTTGAAGCGCTGGAAGCGGGGATTGAGCCTGCCCATCACCTTGCGCGCCTCGGCCTCCATGGCGCCATCGTCGAGCGTGCCCCAGCCGGTCATCAGCTCGCGGCCGAGGAAGAGGTTGGCGGCGGCGTCGACATTGTCGGCGAGCGCCAGCGTCTGGTAGATCGTCTCGATGCCGTATTTCTTGGCATCGCGCGGATTGGAGATCGAAGCCTCCTCGCCATTGACGAAGATCTGGCCCGAATCGCGCTTGTAGGCGCCGGACAGGATCTTGATCAGCGTCGACTTGCCGGCGCCGTTGTGGCCAAGCAGCGCCACGACCTCGCCCGGGAAAAGGTCGATCGACGCATCGTCGACGGCGCGAATGCCGCCAAAGGCAATCGAAATATTGCGCATATCGATCAGCGACGTGGGAGCAGTTGTGTCAGCCATGATCGTTCCTCCCTATGGTTTTTGCTGGAGCATGGTGTTGAACCGAAAACGGATATCCACTTTTCACTGACGCGGACCTTCGGCTCGGGATCATGCTCAGACCCGCTTGCGGTAGACGGTATCGAGCCAGACGGCGACGACCAGGACGGCGCCGACGACGACGCTCTGAAGCGGTGAATCGATGCCCAGCAACACCATGCCGGACTGCAACGACTGCATCAGAAGCGCGCCCAGCATGGCGCCGAGCACGGTGCCGGAGCCGCCGGCCAGCGACGTACCGCCGATGACCGCGGCCGCGATGACCAGCAACTCGTCCAGCGTAC
Source organism: Mesorhizobium sp. M1322 (assembly GCF_040318085.1). Taxonomy (NCBI): domain Bacteria; kingdom Pseudomonadati; phylum Pseudomonadota; class Alphaproteobacteria; order Hyphomicrobiales; family Phyllobacteriaceae; genus Mesorhizobium; species Mesorhizobium sp. M1322. The sequence goes on along the minus strand of NZ_JAMYLP010000025.1, from coordinate 29,913 downwards.
CCAGCGCATTGGTCGACGCATTGAGACGGGCCGACGCAATCGCCGCGCTGATTGCGGCCAGCACGCCCATGATCATGAACACCTTCATGGTCACCCAGCGCGTGTTGATGCCGGCGAGTTCCGCCGCTTCCGGATTGCCGCCGATGGCAAAGACATAGCGGCCGAAACGGGTGCGCCTGGTGATGAAGGTCATGACGATGCCCACAGTGACCGCGATCAGCACCGGTATGGCGATGCCATGGGCGATGAACAGCCCGCCTTCCGGGACGGTGATGCCGGTCCGCTGGGCGTACTGGCGAACGATGCCGATCGGCCAGGGATAGGAATTGGCGATCCAGACGGCGCCAAGGATGGCGGCACAGGCAACAGCACCGAGCAAGGTCTCCGCCCAGACGGGGCGCAGCGGAAATTTGAACCGCTTGCGCTGCGACCGGCCGTTGAGCAGCATGAAAGCGACGGCAACACAGGCGAGAATGCCGACGATCCAGCTTGCGGTTGCCCCGATCGAGCCTCGCGGCCCGCCACCCATGAGCTGGAAGGTGGCATCGAGCGGTGCGACGGTGCGCCCGCTCGTCATCAGCCACGCCATGCCGCGCCAGATCAGCAGGCCGCCCAGCGTTACGATGAAGGCCGGAACCTCGAGATAGGCGATGATGAAGCCCTGAAGCGCGCCGATCATGAGACCGAGCACCACGCCGGCAGCCAGTGCGATGATCCATATCCAGGGATTTCCAAGCTGGAACCCCATGACGCGGATGAGGAATTCGGCCTGCGCGACGCCCATCACCATGCCGATCACACCTTCGACGGAGCCGACCGAAAGATCGATATTGCGCATCACGATGACCAGCACCATGCCGGTCGCCATGATCGCGAGCGAGGAGGTCTGCACCGACAGGTTCCAGAGATTGCGCGGCATAAGGAAGAGCCCGCCCGACAGGATGTGGATTCCAACCCAGATGACCAGCAGCGCGCCGACCATGCCGAGCATGCGTATGTCGAGTTCGGTTGCCTTGAGGAAGCGGCCGACGGGGCTGAGCTCGGATTCACGCGCCCGATCGACAGCTGTATCGGCGGCCGGCGTGTTGGAAGTCGTATCGGTCATGATGTCCTCCCACCGGGTTGCCGTCTGCCGCGGATGCCGGAGCAGCTTAGAAGTTAGCCGCGAGAAGCGGAAAAACAATTCTTTTTGAAAAAACGCCGCGGCGTGGAGCCGCGGCGTTTCAGGCTTCTTGCGAAGGCCGGATCAGTTGCAGACCGGGACGGTGCCCGCTGCCACGCCGGCGCAGACCTCTTCCTTCTTGATCCAGCCCGCGTCGATGACGACGTTGAGATTGTCCTTGGTGATGGCAATCGGCGTCAGGAACAGCGACTTGACGACATTGCCGCCCGGCGTGGTGAAGTCCTTGACGCCCGCAACGTCTGTCATCTGCTTGCCGTCGGCCAGCTGCGAGGCGATCTCGGCAGCGTTCTTGCCGAGTTCGCGCGCGTCTTTCCACACCGATACGGTCTGCGTGCCGAGCGCGATGCGGTTCAGCGCGGCATGGTCGCCGTCCTGGCCCGACACCGGGACGGATCCGGCTAAGCCTTGCGCCGTCAGCGCCGCGACGACGCCACCGGCGGTGCCGTCATTGGCGGCAACCACCGCATCGACCTTGTTGTCGTTGGCGGTCAGGAACTGTTCCATGTTCTTCTGGGCGTTGGCGGGAAGCCAGCCGTCCGTATAGGCCTCGCCGACATTCTTGATCTTGCCGCTGTCGATGGCGTCCTTGAGCACTTCCATGGAGCCGGCGAACAGGAAATCGGCATTCGGGTCGGCGCCCGAGCCCTTGATGAAGACGTAATTGCCTTCCGGCGCCACCTTGAACACTTCGCGGGCCTGCATGCGGCCGACTTCCTGGTTATCGAAGGTCAGATAGAACACGTCCTTGTTCTCGATCAGCCGGTCATAGCCGACGACCGGAATGCCTTCGTCCAGCGCCTTCTGCACCGCCGGCCCGATGGCCGAGGCATCCTGCGCAAGGATGATCAGCGCGTTGGCACCCTGCGAGATCAGGCTCTCGACGTCGGTCAGCTGCTTGCCGGGATTGGACTGTGCATCGGCGGAAATATACTTGTCGCCGGCTGCCTCGATCGCCGACTTCATGGCGGCTTCGTCGGTCTTCCAGCGCTCTTCCTGGAAGTTCGACCACGAAACGCCAATGACCTTGTCCTTCGCCTGTGCAACCGACGCGAGCGTCAGCGACATCGCGACCCCCGCCAGAATGGCGGCTGTGAATCTCTTCATGATATTCCTCCCTGCGCCGCGTACGGCGCGACCAGACTGGCCCGAAGGCCGGCACAAAGGCTCTATTTTTTTCGAGCCTCGAAAAAATACTGGTCCAACGCCGAAGCGCTGTCAACATCAAACCTGATGGATCTTGATGTCCCTGCCGACTTATTTCGAGTCTCGGAATAAACAATGACAGGGCCGGCTGCTTCTGCGAGTATTTGTAGGACATTACCGACGGCTTCCGTCCATGAGCGGCCGCGGCAATAGGGAGGAAGCAAAAGAATGTCGGTTGGAATCCGTCATGACGATTTGCGCCGGCGCAACCGGGCCATGGTGATTTCGGCCGTACGCCGGGCCGGCCAGCCGTCGCGGACCGAGATCGCCGCAACCACCGCCCTCAGCCATTCGACCATATCGGCGATCTCTTCCGACCTGATCCAGGAAGGCATCCTGACCGAGATCAAGGCGAGCGAGACCGTTTCGATGAAACGCGGCCGACCGCAGGTCGGCCTCAGCCTCAATCCGGAAGCCGCTGCGGTATTGGCGGTCGTATTGTCGCTGAATTTCCTGTCGGTCGCCGTCATCGACTATGCCGGACAGGTGGTCGCCGAGGAACAGCGCCGGCTGGACACGCTGACCATGTCGCGCGACGAGCTGATCGGCGAATGTGTCGCCATCGTCCGGCGTCGGCTCGAAGACCCCGACCTCGATGTCCAAAGCGTCGCCCGTATCGCGCTGGCGATCCAGGGCATCACCGATTCCCATGCGCGCGCCATGTTGTGGTCGCCGATCACGCCGCAGACGAATATCGCCTTCGCCGACATTCTGGAACGCGAGTTCGGCATCCCGGCCATCATGGAGAACGACTGCAACATGATGGCCGTGGCGCTGCGTTGGCGCGACCCGGATCGCTACCGCGACGATTTCATCGCCATCCTGCTCTCGCACGGCATCGGTATGGGGCTGGTGCTGAAGGGCGAACTGTTCACCGGCACCCATTCCTCAGGCGGTGAATTCGGCCACATGATCCATCGGCCGGGCGGCGCGCTTTGCCGCTGCGGGCGGCGTGGCTGCGTCGAGGCCTATGCCGGCAACTACGCCATCTGGCGCAACGCAAGGCAATTGAGCGAGAACGCCGAGCCGGTCGCCGATGTCAGCGACGCCGAGATGCGGGCACTGGCGGCCCAGGCGCGCCAGACGGACGGACCGGAGCGCGAAGCCTACCGCAAGGCCGGCGAAGCACTCGGCTTCGGGCTCGGCAGCCTGTTCGCGCTGATCGATCCGGCGCCGGTCGCCATGGTCGGCGCCAGCGCTGCCGCCTTCGACCTGATCGAACCGGCCCTGCGCGAGGCCATCGCCCAGACCGCCGGCGGCCAGCATTCGGGTTCGATTTCCTTCGACACCGAGCCGAACGAACTGCCGCTGATCCGCGAAGGCTGTGCCATGCGGGCGCTGAGCTTCGTCGACCAGGAGATTTTCGCGCCGGGCATCCAGGCGCGAGCCGGCTCGGTCGGAAAGAACGTGGCTTGAATTCGAAGGCAGGGATCGCCGGATCGCGACTTGGGGTGCGTTGATTCAGGTCAGGCCGAGTCGAGAATGGTGGGTTCCGAGAACCGGAGCGGAGCGTACTTTTGGGTACGTGATGAGCGGAAGCGCAGGAAGCCGCCGGTCGCAGGCCGGCATCACCCTGAATATCAGCTAGTCTTCCCTGATCGCATAGCCCGCGCCGCGGATGGTGCGGATGACATCAGGCATGCGACCATTGTTGACCGCCTTGCGCAACCGTCCGACATGGACGTCCACCGTGCGCTCGTCGATGTAGATCGTCTCGCCCCAAACATTGTCGAGCAACTGGCTGCGCGAGAAGACCCGACCCGGGTGCCGCATCATGAATTCGAGCAGCCGGAACTCGGTTGGCCCGAGCCGGATCTCGCTCTTCTTGCGATAGACCCTGTGCGATTCGCGATCGAGCACGATGTCGCCGACCTTAAGCACGCTGGACAGCACTTCCGGCTTGGCGCGGCGCAGCAGCGCCTTGACCCTGGCCATGAATTCCGGCGTGGAGAACGGCTTGACCAGATAGTCGTCGGCTCCGGTGGAAAGGCCGCGCACCCGATCGCTCTCCTCGCCGCGCGCGGTCAGCATGATGATCGGCAGCCGCTCGGTTTCCGGACGCACCCGAAGGCGCCGGCAAAGCTCGATGCCGGAAACCGCCGGCACCATCCAGTCGAGCACCAGAAGATCGGGCACGTTTTCCTGCAGCCGGATTTCGGCCTCGTCGCCGCGCGTCACCACCTCGACCTGATAACCCTCGGATTCCAGATTGTAACGAAGGAGGACGCCCAGCGGCTCTTCATCCTCCACCACCATGATGCGCGGCGCGATCATCGGCCGGTCACTCCTGTCATGTCGCTGGCGCCGACATCATCGTTTCGTCTAGCTTCGGGCGATCCGCCGGCAATTGCTGCCCGGTCACGACAAAGTAGGCGTTTTCGGCGATGTTGGTGACATGATCGCCGATACGCTCGAGATTCTTGGCGCAGAACAGAAGATGCGTGCAGGCGGTGATGTTGCGCGGATCCTCCATCATGTAGGTCAGGAGTTCGCGAAAAACCGCCGTGTATTTCACGTCGATCTTCTGGTCATCGGCGCGCAGTTCTTTCAACGCGCCGGCATTGCGCGACACATAGTGCTCAACCACCCCGCGGAGCTGCACAAGAACGAGATCCGCCATCGCGTCGATACCGTGCGACAGATTACGCGGCGTGGCGCTCTGCCCGACTGCGCTGACCCGCTTGGCTATGTTCTTGGCCAAATCGCCGATGCGCTCGAGATCGCCGGCCATGCGGATTGCGCCAACCACGGCGCGCAGATCTTGCGCCATCGGCTGCCGCTTGGCGATCAGCGTGATCGCGCTATCGTCGAGTTCGCGCTGCCGCGCATCCATGATGGCGTCGTCCGAGACGACACGCTGCGCCATCGCATTGTCTGACGCAAGCAACGCGCGGATCGAGGCTGCGACCATCGCGGCGGCGAGCTCGTCCATGTCGCGGATCAGCCTGTCGATGTGCTCCAGTTCCTCGTCGAAAGATGCGACGGTGTGTTCACCCATGATACTGTCCTCGTGTTCGAAATTCGCCGCCGGACCGCTCAGCCGAACCGGCCGGTGATGTAGTCCTGGGTGCGCTTGTCGTCGGGATTGGTGAACATCTTGTCGGTCGCGCCCTCCTCGACCAGATAGCCGAGATGGAACATCGCCGTGCGTTGCGACACGCGCGCCGCCTGCTGCATCGAATGGGTGACGATGACGATCGTGTAGTTCTGGCGCAGTTCGTCGATCAGTTCCTCGACGCGGGCGGTGGCGATCGGATCCAGCGCCGAACAGGGTTCGTCCATCAGGATGACTTCCGGCGACACTGCGATGGCGCGCGCGATGCACAGGCGCTGCTGCTGTCCGCCAGAGAGACCGGTGCCCGACTCGAGCAGGCGATCCTTGACCTCGTTGAACAGGCCGGCCTTCTTCAGGCTCGATTCGACGATGCCGTCCAGCTCGGCCTTGCTCCTGGCCAGGCCATGAATGCGCGGACCGTAGGCGACATTTTCATAGATCGACTTCGGAAACGGGTTCGGCTTCTGGAATACCATGCCGACGCGAGCTCGCAGCTCGACGACATCGATTTTCGGGTCGTAAACATCCTCGCCGTCGAGCGTTATCTTGCCGCTCACCCGCGCGATATCGATCGTGTCGTTCATTCGGTTCAGGCAACGCAGGAAGGTCGACTTGCCACAGCCCGACGGACCGATCAACGCCGTGACCTGGTTCTCGCGGACATCGAGGTCCACGTCGAACAGAGCTCGCTTCTCGCCGTAATGAACAGAGACCTTTTCGCCCTTCATCTTGATCGAAGGGGCATTGGTTCCGCTGCTCAGTTTCTGTTCGACGCCGGCTTCCGTCATGATGTTCATATCCTCTACTCCTTACCAGCGCCGCTCGAAGCGCCTGCGCAGTATCACCGCGATGGCGTTCATGATGACCAAAAACACCAGCAAAATCAAAATCGCCGCCGAAGTCTTCTGCTGGAATCCAGCTTCCGGGAAATCGGCCCACATGAATATCTGCACCGGCAGGATCGTCGCGGGATCGGTAAAGCCGCCGGGAATGTCGACGATGAAGGCGACCATGCCGATCATCAGCAACGGCGCGGTTTCGCCCAGCGCATGCGCCATTCCGAGAATGGTGCCGGTCATGATGCCCGGCATCGCCAGCGGCAGGACGTGATGGAATACGGTCTGGACCTTGGACGCTCCGATGCCGAGCGCCGCCTCGCGGATCGACGGCGGCACGGCGCGCAGCGAAGCGCGCGAGGCGATAATGATGATCGGCAGGGTCATCAGCGCCAGCACCATGCCGCCGACCACCGGGGCCGAACGCGGCATGCCGAAGAAATTCAGGAATACGGCAAGTCCAAGCAGGCCGAAGACGATCGAAGGTACCGCCGCCAGATTGTTGATATTCACTTCGATGATCGTCGTCAGCCGGTTCTTGGGGGCAAATTCCTCGAGGTAGATCGCCGCCGAAACGCCGATCGGGAAGGCGATGGCGAGCGTAACGATCATGGTCAGGAACGATCCGACGACCGCGCCCCAGATACCGGCCAGTTCCGGCTCGCGGCTTGCGCCGGTGAAGAAGAAGATCGAGTTGAACCGGCTTTCGATCTGGCCGGCGCTCTTCAGCGTGTCGAGCCAGACGATCTCCTTGTCCGAGATCTTTCGCGATGCTTCCGGCGTATCGATGACGCGCAGGAATGCCTGGCCGCTCGCGGCGGGCGTCGTGCCGTCCAGCGCCTCGATCACCGTGCCCTTTGCGACCGCCGCCCCGTTGGGCCCCGGCGATAGCGCGGTGAGCTTGACCGTGCCGCCATTGAACGTGACCAGCAGCGACGACGCGCCGCTCGTCAGCGTGAGCGTGCCGTTTTCGCCCTCGGTCGCACCATGGCCGCGCGCCAGCGTCAGCATGGCATCGTCGCCGAAGGTCAGATCGATGTCGCCGCTGGTTTCCGAAGGCGTGACGCTTGTCGAAATCGCTTCGTCCGAACCGACGTCGGCAAGCAAACCTTTGAGATAAAGGTCGGCAAAATCGTCAAGTGGAACGGCATAGTCCACCGTTCCTCCGAGCATCCCCGGATCAGCCGCAATATCCTTGCGCAGGAAGACGCCTGTGCCGGTGGAAATCAGCCCGCGCAGCAGTCGCTTGTCCTGACGGCTCTTAACATCCGGAAATCTTGCCGTAAGCGCTTGCTGAGCGATGGCATCGTAGTTGACGGCATCGAGTTTCGCGGGGTCGACCTTGGCCGCCGAGAGATCGATCGGCAGCGTCAGATAATTCTGCCGCAACGCCGGGATCGCCTGCGTGACGATCGTCGACAGGAGCAGCACAAGGAATAAGCCGGCCAACGCGACGGCTGCAGCACCGAGCCATTTGAACCACGTTTCGGTGCGGTAACGACCCTTCAGCCGCGCCTTTGCGGCATCGTCGGTATGAATGCTGACCGGCCGTCCGACGGCGCCGAATGACGAGATCGCATCAGTCATATTGCTCTCGGTATTTCTGGACGACGCGCAAGGCGACGATGTTGAGGGTGAGCGTGATGCAGAACAGCACCAGGCCGAGGGCGAACGCTGCAAGCGTCTTGGCGCTGTCGAACTCCTGATCGCCCACCAGTAGCGTTACGATCTGCACGGTCACGGTGGTGACCGCTTCGAGCGGGTTGGCCGTGAGGTTTGCCGCCAGCCCCGCCGCCATGACGACGATCATTGTTTCGCCGATCGCGCGGCTGACGGCAAGCAGCATCGCCGAAACGATGCCTGGAAGGGCAGCGGGAAGGACCACCTTGCGGATGGTTTCCGACTTGGTCGCACCGAGGCCTGCGGAACCGTCTCTCAGGGATTGCGGAACGGCGTTGATCACATCATCGGAAAGCGAGGAAACGAAGGGAATGATCATGATACCCATGACCACGCCTGCGGCGAGCGCAGATTCGGACGCGACGTTGAGGCCCAGGCTTTCGCCGATACCGCGGAAGTAGGGCGCAACCGTCAGCGCGGCGAAAAAGCCGTAGACGACGGTCGGAATGCCGGCGAGAATTTCCAGAACCGGCTTTGCCACCGCGCGGACGCTTTTGGAGGCGTAATCCGAAAGGTAGATCGCAGCCATCAGCCCGATAGGCGCAGCCACTAGCATAGCGATGAAGGTGATGAGCAGCGTGCCGGCAAAGAGCGGCACCATGCCAAAAATGTCCTGGTTGACCGCCCCGGCTTCCGCTCCGGCGCCGGTGAAGGCGCTCTGCGGCGACCAATGCGTGCCGAACAGGAACTTATAGAACGGCACCTGCTGGAAGAACCGCAGGGATTCGAAGATGAGCGACAGGACGATGCCGACCGTCGTCAGGATCGCGACTACCGAACAGGCGATCAAGAATGCGCGAAGAACGCGCTCGACCACATGGCGCGCCCGGTAGGCCTGTGCGATGCGCGAATTGGCCCAGTAAAATCCGGACGCGGAAAGCACGAGCGCGACGGCCCAGATGATCCAGGTGCTGGTCGTATGGATCGATTTGTAGACGGCCGCGGCTGCCTCTTTCGTGGGATCGGCGAAGCCGACAAGCCCGCCAAAGGCCATCGCGCGAGCGTCGCGGATGAAAGCTTCGACCTGCGGGACGCCCATTCCCGACAACTCGGAGGCGAAGCGGTCGGCAATGATCGACGATTCAATTCCCGGCGTGACCAGCGACCACAACAAGATCGCAAGCAGCGCGGGACCGGCAGCAAAAAGCGCCAGAAACATGCCATGTTGGCCAGGCAGCGAATGCAATCGCGCGACGTCGCCATTGACACTGGCAATGGCGCGTCTCCGGCCGATCCAATAGGCCGCAGCGGCCAGAACCAACAGAAGAACAACGAGATAACCGACCATGATTCAGGACGTCCCCTCGACCGCCGGTCATTCACCGGCTCAAAGCACGGGACCTTGGTCCCGCGCTTTGGGCTTTAGTGCATAGGGTCAGAGCGGATATACGCCCGGACCCCGAAACATCAGGAACCCATGCCCTTCAGGGCCTTGGCGTTTTCGGCCCATGTGGCGCGCTCGGCGTCCGGCAGCGGGATCAGGCCCTTGTCGGCCAGATAACCATCAGGACCCCATGCAGCCTCCGAGGTGTACTCGGCGATGAACTCCTGCATGCCGGGGATGACGCCAACATGCTCTTTCTTGGCATAGACATAGAGCGAGCGGGAAACGCCGTAATCGCCGGATGCGATGTTCTCGAAGGTCGGCTCGACGCCGTCGATCTTGTGGCCCTGCAACTTGTCAGCGTTCTGGTCAAGGAACGAGAAGCCAAAGACGCCGAAGGCATTCGGGTTGGCTTCCAGCTTCTGGACAATCAGATTGTCGTTTTCGCCGGCCTCGACAAAGGCGCGGTCTTCGCGGATCTCGCCGCAGCCCTTTTCGTTAGCCGCCTTCACTTCTTCCTGGCAGGCCGCGTCCATGACGAGTTCAACGAACGCATCGCGCGTGCCAGATGTCGGCGGCGGGCCAAGCACCTCGATCTTCGTCGCGGGAAGTGACGCATCGACATCCGACCAGTTCTTGTAGGGGTTGGCGACGACCTTGCCGTCAACAGCGACGTTCTTGGCGAGTGCCTTGAAAATCTGTTCCTTGGTCAGATCAACGACAGTCCCTGCCTTCGAGTTGGCCAGTACGATGCCGTCGAAGCCGACCTTGATCTCGACCGGCGTCACGCCGTTTGCCTTGCAGGTTTTAAGCTCGCTGTCCTTGATGGCGCGCGAGGCATTGGTGAAGTCGGCGGTATTTTCGCCGACGCCCTGGCAAAACAGCTTCATGCCGCCGCCGGTGCCGGTCGACTCGACGACCGGGGTCTTGATCTTTCCGCTCTGGCCGAGCTTTTCAGCGACAGCCGTCGTGAAGGGGAACACTGTGGACGAACCGACGATTTGAATCTGGTCGCGCGCGGCGGCATAACCAGCCGACGCGGCGAGCGCAAGCGCCGCGGCCGACGCCGTAAGGAGGAATTTCTTCATGTGGCCTGCTCCTGTTCGGAAATGGTCTCTCGGCGCCATTCCTTCGGCGCCCGCTGAGGCCAATAGCCTCCGATTATTACAGTCACATGACAGTTTGATGTCAGCCCGGTAACCGCCGCACAGCCATGTCGAAAAGGAAGGGACGCGGGTCTCGCCGGCACAGCCGTGGTTTGCCGCTGGAATCAGCAGCTTGCACGATTTGCGGCCGGCATTTGCCCTCGACAGGCGAGACAATGGCGCTAAAAAGAAAATCCGGGCGGGAGCGCGTTGCATGCGGCCAAGGAGGTCATGGCCGCGCCATCGCCGAAACAGGTCCGTTGGGGTAAATCTGACCCTGCTTCTTGCCGGCGGTCGCTGCTCCCGCCCGTAACTAGAGGAGCGGAACTCGAATGCGCTTATTGTCCCAACCGGACGCACGCTTTGGTATGGTGCGATCGCACCATAGTCTTGTCCGCAACACGTCGCCGAATCGGCTGAACTCTAAAGCCTGATGAGAACTATCCCGTGTTGCGCTGGATTTCTCCGTCCGCGCCGACCTTTTCGCGCAAGGCTCTGGGGCTGATGGGCTTGGGGCACGTAATCGTCCATGCCCGCCCCGAGTCGCACCAGGGGGATGCTGCGACACTTTGATTTTGCGCATGATCCCCCGTGAAATCGATTCCGATTCTCCGGTTCATACGCTAGCTTGCCCGCAGTGTATTCCGACGGTTGTCGGTAGAACCGAAGCCGCGTTATAAATCCCGCAAGGGTATTGCCGATGTTGGGACGGATCCTGCCTTTTTTCCTGTGCCCGATGCTGCTGTTGGGGAGCGGCTGCTCGCGCAGCTATGACGGCACCGTCGTCATTCCAAGGCCGCTTGATGTCCGGCGGTTCTGGGACAGGCCGCAGCAGCAGGCGCAAGCCGAACAGCCGCAGTTGCTTCAGACCGATGTCTTTCCGGTGGCGCCCGAAACGCCTGAAAGAGCGGCGGTCCGCAGAATCAGCGCCCCCGTGGCGCGGAGAAGGCAAATCACCAGGATTTCCAAAGTTCCGCCAACGCCGTCATCCCAGCCGGCAAAACCGCTCACCTGCAGGAACGTCAGCCAACCCGGAAAACGGGTCCGCATGGTCTGCGAATAGCCGGCCGGCATTCAAACGATGGCGCCAAAATACCCTCAAACGCTGCTGCGCACCTGACGCAGCGGTAGCAAGGTCTCTTGCTGGAATGCTATCTGGCCGGCCAGATTCCGGAATCGGCCTGGAGCGACTACGTCTTGGAGTCGCCGGAATTGGCACGCCATGTCGATGCGAGACGCGGGCAACACTGATATCTCGTGAACCGGGAACCGGTTTGATCGCTCGAGGTGACGCCGCCTAGCAACGCGTGGCTGAATGGCCCGCCCGGAAACGAGCGGGCTTTGCCTGGGGCGATGCCCGGTTACTGTCTGGGCGAGCCGAATTGCAGGGTGAAGACACTGCCTGCAATCCCTGGGCGAGCGCCGGCGAAAAACTCAGTGGCAGGCAGCGTTCCAGGGCGGCGATCGCGGCATCGACGAAGGATTACCGTGCCTTCGCGTCACCGGCCACATTGATGGCAGTCGGCCTGGGCGGGCGGATAAGCGTGCCGTTGCGTTGGCTTGATGGCCGACGAAAATCGCCAAGTCAGGCCGCGGTTTCCCTGGAACAATAGCCCTTGAAACAAAAAGGCCGGCACATGGCCGACCTTCCTTCCACCTCGACCGCGCCAGTACATCCGTGGTCACGAGTTGGAGGTGAATTGCCGATCAGTAGATAGGGATTTGGTTAACGAATCCTTAACAGAAGGGGAGTTGCTCGACGACGCGCATAGCCAATCTGATTTGCGTCATGATGAGTGTGGAAAGTCGTCTTAAAAAGCAGCACGGACTATTAATCGTTGTGCACCAACATGTTGGTGCGCGAGATATCTAAGTAACTATCGTATTCTGGAAGTCGATTTATGGCCGTACTCGGCGCCCTCCCTCCCGACGTTGTCTGTCGACCAATTCGCGAAGCTGATTGGGAAGGAGTGGTCGACTGCCTGTGCCGAGGCTTTCCGAAGCGTGACCGCAGTTACTGGATACAGGCCCTGACCCGTTTGTCGCAGCGGCCTGCCGTCGCCGACTTCCCACAATATGGCCTGGCTTTGGAGAAGGCTGATCGGATCGTCGGCGTTGTATTGACCCTCTATACCCTTTATCGCGGGCAGGAAGGCGACGAAGTCCGCTGCAACCTTTCAAGTTGGTCCGTCGACGCGGAATGCCGTCCCTATGGGGCCAAATTGGTTACGACGATTCTCAGGCGAAGGGACGTGACCTACACGAATATTTCGCCGGCGCCCGCAACGTTAAAAGCCAACTGGGCGCTCGGCTTTCGCCCCTTCTCCACCGGACAGTTTGCCTTCTTGCCGGCTTTTAGTTCGGCGCAGCGGTCATGTCGCGTGCTTGAAGCTCGTCCCGATCTTGCGGAGATGGCGCTGCTGTCCGACAATGAGAGATACATACTCTCGGAACACGCCGCGCTGGGCTGCCTGTCATTGATTTGCATTTGCGACGGAGCAGCGTTTCCTTTCGTATTAATGCCGCGCCGAATATTGCACGGTCTTATCCCATCCTGTCAGATCGTCTATTGCCGCTCCCTCGCGGATTTGAGCCGGTGCGCCGGTGCCATGGGGCGCTTTCTCTTGCGAAGCGGCATCCTGCTTTGCGTCGTCGACGCCAAGGAGCCGATTGCAGGCCTGTTCGGGTGGTACCGCCCCAACAGTGGGCTGAAGTACTTCAAGGGTCCCAGACCACCCTCGCTCGGAGATCTGACGTTCACCGAGCTTGTGATATTCGGTCCCTGAGCAACAAGCGCGACGCCGCCCCGATTTGCAGCTGCCATGCCGATGCCTCTGGCCTATCCGGCGACCGGTCGGTGTCTCGGCCTATGACAGCATCCCTGCTGCATTGGAGGGCAAGCTCGATGCGGTCAACGCGGTCAGCCAAGGCGCCTCACGCCCCGGCCTGCGACTTCACATAGGCGATGTAGCCGCGCACGTCGGCGGCCGGCTCGGCATAGGCTTTGCCGAGCTTCTTCTCGATCGCCACCATGTAGTCTTTTGTCCAGTGGGGCAGCGCGTAATCGATGACGGCCAGGAATTCGAGCGTCGCCGCCAGGCGGATGTCGGCGATCGACGGGTTGTTGCCGCCGATAAATGGCTTGCCGTTCCTGAAGAAGCTGTGAAAGACCTCCAGCGGCTCGGCAATCGCGGCCGCCGCGGCCTTCTGGGCTTCCGACTTCCTGTCGGGGTGGGCATCGCTGTGACCAACCTCGCCGGCATATTGCGGGAAGTTCAGCGCAGGATAGGTGGCGCGCGCCACATAGGGGTAGAGCGTGCCGATCAGGTAGAACATGGCGCTGTCGATCATTGCCCGCTTGGCCGGCGCCTGGGGATATAATTTCTCCAGCCCATGCTTGTTGGCGAGATACTGCATGATGGCGCAGCTTTCCCACAGGACGCCTCTCGGCAAGCCCTTGTCCTCGATCATCGGCGTAAGATGGGCTGGGTTTCGCGCCATATATTCCGGCGAGCGCGTGTGGCCCCATACGTCGGTCTCAAAATGGTCGAGCCCGGCCGCGCGTGCAAACACCCGAACGCTCATATTGTTGACGCTCGGCTTCAGCATGCTGAGCGTCAGCGCCGGTTTTTTCGCTGATTTCGCTTTGCCCTTGGCTGCAGGCTTTTTGGCGGAAACCTTGGCTGCCGGCTTTGCTGCTGTCGCCGCTGGCCTGGCGGCAGCCTTGACCGCCGGTTTCGCTCCCGGCTTGGCTGCCTTGGCCGCAGGTTGCTTCGAACTCTTCGTTGCCGTCTTTGCCATTGCGTTCCTCCCTTGTTTGGCTGTCGTTAGTATGGATTTTTCGGCGTGCGGTCTTCCGACAAGGTCGCGCGGGAGCGCTCGACGAGCGCCTGGATCGCGTCGGCGAGATGCACTTCGGCTATTGCGTAGTCGCCGCGCGCGACGCGAACCTTGTGCGCCTGCATCAGCACGTCGGCATGGGTGAAGCCCGCCGGCGGCTCGAAACGATAGGAGGCGAGCTCGATCAGCAGGCCAAGCGGATCCTCGAAGTAGATCGAATCCATAAAACCGCGATCCTTGACGCCACTGTGCTTGATGGCGCGCTCGTCGAGCCGGGCGACCGCCTGCAGGAAGGTAACGCGCGATACCGCAAAGGCGATGTGATGGACGCAGCCCGTATCGGTCGGCGTGCGCCGCTTGACCGGCGTGCGGCTCTCGTCGGTGAAGATAGTGATCAGCCGGCCGTCACCGGGATCGAAATAGAGGTGGCTTTCGCTGGCCTTGTCGAGATTGGGCTGCTCGAAGATGAAAGGCATGCCAAGCACGCCTTCCCAGAAGTCGATGGAGGTCTGACGCCCGGCGCCGACCAGCGTGATGTGATGGACCCCCTGCGACTGCAGTTTCTGCATTGGTCTCCCTCCCTGCGCTCTTCTCGTCCCCGGGGCGAGCGTCGACCTATTCGCTGCGCGACAGATTCGTCCCGGCGGCGTTCTGCGCACCGTCCTGGACCTTTAGCCCCATTTCATGACGCGATGCTAATTCAATTGAGGGCGCCGCGCCAGAAGTGGCGACTCCGGCCACGACCGACGGCGATACCCGTGACGCAAATGTTTTGAAATCCTTGGTACGCCCAAGGGGAATCGAACCCCTGTTCCCGCCGTGAGAGGGGCGTCTACTGAGACCAAGCCAGTTCACCTTAACGGCCACGACCTGCGCGACACGCCCCTGGAGCATCGGCGCGAGCTGCTTGCTGGTTTGATTTCGGCGGGAAGTCGCATCCAATTCAGTCAGTCTCTTCCGGGGGAAGCCAAAGCAATCTTCCATTTGGTTGATCAAGCCGGTCTGGAGGGATGGTCTCGAAGCGCTGTGGCAGCAGGTATCGCAGCGGGCGGTCGATCAACTGGCTGAAGGTGAAGTGCTACACCGTCGACGAATATGAACTGCTGGGCGTCGAGCGTGAGGCTGGCAAGCCAGCATTCGCCCTCATGGGGGAGATCGGCACGCGCAAATATGTCGGGTCGGCTTTCATCAATTCAAGCCGAGCGATCCGCGAGCGGCTATGGAAGCGAGTCCAGGAGCATGCCGGGCCGCCGCCGAAGGGCATGAAGCGGCCGGCAACACAGTGGGTTAAGCCGGGGATCAAAGCGCGGGTGAAGCACCTCAGGGGCGAGGAAGATCTTCGGCACGCCTCGCTGCAGGATTTCTGGGACGAAGGAAGTTAATGCGCTCCGCCGGCTTGTGACGGAATGAGCACCCGCGGACAGAACTTCTTGCACAAATGGCTGAGCAACGGCCTGCCTGAGAGACCATCTGCCTGCACAAAAGGTAGCATCGTCAGCTCCAGATGAACGCGAGGAAGAAACCGGCAATAGCAATTGCCGAGATGACATTGGGCCATACGGCATCGTGGGCCGGTTTGGCTGGCTTGTACCTGTGCCCCGTGCGGGGGAGCAGATCCGGATCGTAGCGCACGTG
This sequence comes from Mesorhizobium sp. M1322, assembly GCF_040318085.1. Taxonomy (NCBI): domain Bacteria; kingdom Pseudomonadati; phylum Pseudomonadota; class Alphaproteobacteria; order Hyphomicrobiales; family Phyllobacteriaceae; genus Mesorhizobium; species Mesorhizobium sp. M1322. The sequence continues at coordinate 14,012 of NZ_JAMYLP010000025.1, read as the reverse complement.
GCGCTTAAGGTCGTATTTGATTGGCCGTTTCATCGCGGGCCTGACCACCAGCGAGCTTAAGAGGAGGCGCTGTGCTGGCTGACCAAAAACTTGCGCTCAAGGCAACGGAATAGCATCATTCGAACGAACACTGTTCGTCATGACGAGTAGGGAAGTGAATGCGGTCGGCGGCGCTTTCAAAGCTCTAACCGCGCGTTCTGGCTTTCGGTTCTGGCGCGCTTTCCGACGGATTTTCAGTTAACTTTTCAGATCGCCGATCCCTTGCCAACAGGGACTTCTTTTTTCTCGCCGGCAGCTCATCGCGATCGCCCTCAGCGGTCGCGCGGCCATGCTTCGCGGCAATCGCGTAGTCCGCTCTGTTTGTTCGATAGTCTTCTTTTTGCACAGACATGTCCTCTCTCCCGTTCCAGAATATTAACGCGCCGCCACAGAAAGCAGTTCCGAAAACAGAATTCAGAACGCATATGAAGAAGGGTGAGGTACGATAACTTTAATCCACCATGTCACGCAGCGACTTTTGCGCTTCGGCGGCCTGTACTTCTCGACCAGCCTGACCTTGTCAATGTCTACCGTCACCAGCGGTCCCATGTCGACGGTCACCCTGCCGCCTTCCTCGTCTATGCGCGTGATCTCTCCGGCGAGCTCGGTCTGCTGCCCCTTCTTCACCTTGGTATGATCGATGATCGAATGGGGGAAGCCATAGCTCGGGATGGACACGCTTACGCGGTCCTCAGTGACCCGCCTCCGGACGGTGGCCGTGATCGCCACCTGATCTCCAATCCCAATTCCCCGCGCCATTCCATGAGTCTGGGGTGGGCAGGGCCTTAGTCAAGAGATTGCTAATATAGGTGACCGCTTCATCCAATCGATGGACGAAGCCCATCAAGGGCCGGTGCTATTTTGATGCATGTCGCGACCTTACTTTCCCCCGAGCCACCTTGCTATTGCTATCCTCGCGATCAGCGTCGGCTATGCCGAAGCCGCGGACCGCAAGGTCGAAACCGCGACGCTCGGGACGTACGCCAATTCGAAGAGCCTGCCGGTTTGCACCGCGTCAAACTCACTCTTCGAAGTGCTAGGTGACAAGTGTTTTCTCGTCAAAGGTTCGATGATCTATGGCGACATCGCGGAGCTGTCCCAGATAGTCACTTTGGGCTGGTAGCCATGAGACTCGCGACCCTCCACCTTGAAACTGCGAGATACGGCGACGTTTATCGCGCCGCAAAGCTCACGCGGCTGAGGCAGCAGGTGATCCGGCACATCAAGCGCACTGACGCCTCGGCTCAAAAAGTCGAGCAAGCGCTGGCTAGGTTGGCCGAAGCAAAAGCACCCATGGACAGGCTCGCGCGGCATCAGTAGGGCCTCATGGCACGATTCCGCGTCGGCACGATGTGCGGCGGGTTGTTCGGTTGTTGCATGTGGCGTTCCTCCACATCCGTTTCGCGATGCCTTGGCGGTCGGGCGTGCTTGAGGGTGTAGGCCACTGCTGCGACGCTCCCTACATCTAGTTGTTTTCGATGATGCCGGCTCCGCCGTCGGTCAGGCGAGGCGCCGGCGCCGACTTCCGCAGCCTCGCACCGGTGCCTTCGCCATTCGTTATATCCACATTGTGCGCAGTGTAGGATGCGGGCAGCGAAGGATGGATACCGCTTTCGAAGGCGGCTCTGGCAGAAGCCGTAACGAAGAGGGGAATCGGCTTCATCGATTCACTCTTCCCGCCGCCACCGCCAAGCAAAAACAAGCACCGTCCGCCCCAGGAAGGCATGCGCGAGGACAAGGCATCTCTCGATGAAGGCGAGGTCGTGCTGCATTGGCCGGAGAATTTGTCGGCCGACAGCGTTCGAGATTTTGAGTATTGGGTCGAAGGGATCATTCGCCGCGCCAAACGTCGTGCCTGAATCGACGATAAATAGTCGAGGACACCCGGATAGATGGTGCGATCGTGGCGAGTGAGTTCCCGATTGATATTTGGTCGGATATTTGTTCCATCGGAACGGTTCGTGACCATTCGGAAAAAGATAAAGCGATTTCAGGTAGTTAAGTGGTACGCCCAAGGGGAATCGAACCCCTGTTCCCGCCGTGAGAGGGCGGTGTCCTGACCGCTAGACGATGGGCGCGTTCAAGAACCGGCGATATAGGCTGACGGCCGGGAAAAAGCAACTGGCCTTCGGACAGTCGATTGATGCTGCAAAAATATCCGTTGCAAGCCTATCGTTTTGGCTCGATCAGGTCCCAGAGATTTCCATGGAGATCGGCGAAAACCGCCACCGTGCCATAGGCCTCGTGGCGGGGTGGCTCACGGAATTCGACACCCTTTTCGAGCATTGCCGCGTGGTCGCGGCCAAAATCGTCGGTTTCGAGAAACAAAAAGACGCGGCCGCCGGTCTGGTTGCCGATGCTATCCCTTTGCGCATCATCGGCCGCTTCGGCCAGCAGCAGCCGCGCGCCTTGTCCGTTGGCCGGCGCCACCGTGACCCAGCGCTTGCCGCCGCCCAGATCGACGTCCTCGGTGAGCAAAAAGCCCAGCCTGTCGACATACCAGGCGATCGCCTCGTCGTAATTGGCAACGACAAGCGCGACAGTGACGACGCGGCGATTTTTGGCGAAACCGGTCATTTGTTGCGGATCGAAAAACGGCCGATGATCCGCCGCTCAGCGATATCGTAGACAAAGATGGTGCGGCTGCCGTCGGCTAGCTCCGCATCGATGGAGACGCGGTTGCCGGAGAGCGACTGGCTGATGACCTTGGCGCCGACCGGCAGCACGATGTCGCCGGTCAGCGGGTCGCCTGATGGTACCTGGATGTCCCCGGTCAGCGGCGGAGTGGACGACGGCGGCGCGGTGCGCGTTTTGTAGACAAGAGCTGCGATCACCACCATAAGGGCAAGGAACAGCAGGCCGAGATTGATGGCGACGAAGCGGACGAGCTTCTTGCGCACTTTTTCAACCTCGGGGTCGAGCGGCTTTTCCTCGTCTTCATCGGCAACAGCCATGGCAAAACTTTCCGGAACGATTTTCGATGAGCGCTCATAACGAAGAGGCCCCTATATTGATAGAGGATGGATTGATAGGGAATGGATCGCCAGACGGGGGATCGCCAGACGGGGGGTCGATCATGCTGGAAGCAGGTCCCGATGCGGCCGGCCAGCGCCTCGACCAATGGCTGGCGGGCAAGCTCGGCCCGGACATGTCGCGCAGCCGGGTGCAGATGCTGATCAGGCAGGGCGCCGTCAAGATCGGCGGCCAGCCGGTCAACGAGACCAAGCGCAAGATGGCGGCCGGTGACCGCGTGTCGGTCGACATGCCGGAGCCGGAGCCGGCGGAGCCGCAGGGCGAGAACATCCCGCTCGACGTCCTCTATGAAGACAACGAATTGATCGTCATCAACAAGCCGCCGGGGCTGGTCGTTCATCCCGGTGCCGGCAACTGGACCGGCACGCTGGTCAATGCGCTGATCCACCATTGCGGCGACAGTCTTTCCGGCATCGGCGGTGTGCGGCGGCCTGGCATCGTCCACCGCCTGGACAAGGAGACCAGCGGCGTCATGGTCGTCGCCAAGACCGACCGCGCCCACAAATCATTGTCGGAGGCCTTTGCCGACCATGGCCTGACCGGTGATCTCAAACGCGCCTATCTGGCGCTGGTTTGGGGCATCCCGATGAGACCGACAGGCACGGTCGACGAGCCGCTCGGCCGCGCCGCCGACCGCGTGCGCCGTGCCGTGGTGCCGGAGGGGCGCGACGATGCCCGCCACGCCGTCACCCATTTCACCGTGATCGAGCGCTTTGGCGAGCAGCAAAAGGAATTTGCCATGGCAAGCCTGGTCGAATGCCGGCTTGAGACCGGCCGCACCCATCAGATCCGCGTCCACATGGCCCATATCGGCCATCCGGTCGTCGGGGATCCCGATTATGGCCAAGCCTTTCGCACCAAGGCAAACCGGCTGCCCGAGCCGCTGAAAGGCCGGGTGAAGGCATTTCCGCGACAGGCATTGCATGCCCGCCTCCTTGAATTTCGGCATCCGACGGCCCATCTAACCATGCGGTTCGAGGCGCCGGTACCGAGGGATATGGAGGAACTCGTCGACGGCTTTCGCAAACTCTGAACCGCGTTCCACCCATTCAAAACCTGATCGACATAAACCTGACCGGCGTTGTTCACTTTGGCGTGACACACTGTTTCGTGTTGAACCAATGCTGTCCTTTCTGGTTTTGTTCCTATATACACCTGACGTCGCGAACGAGCCTTTGGCGTCGCGACATATGCCCGCCGCGTTTCGGGGGCACCACTCCAAGAGAGAGGGGGCGCTATCATGGCCCAATCATTACCCAGTATCGTTTCCGGCGAAGGCGGCCTCAGCCGCTACCTGGAAGAAATCCGTCGCTTTCCGATGCTTCAGCCGCAGGAAGAGTACATGCTCGCCAAGCGTTACGCCGAGCATGAGGACACCACGGCTGCGCACAAGCTCGTCACCAGCCACCTTCGGCTCGTCGCCAAGATCGCCATGGGCTATCGCGGCTACGGCCTGCCCATCGGCGAGGTGATCTCGGAAGGCAATGTCGGTCTGATGCAGGCCGTCAAGAAATTCGAACCGGAGCGCGGCTTCCGGCTCGCCACCTACGCCATGTGGTGGATCAAGGCCTCGATCCAGGAATACATCCTGCGCTCGTGGAGCCTGGTCAAGATGGGCACGACCGCCAACCAGAAGCGCCTGTTCTTCAACCTGCGCAAGGTGAAGGGCAAGATCCAGGCGCTCGACGACGGCGATTTGAAGCCCGACCAGATCACCGAGATCGCCACCCGCCTCAACGTGTCCGAAGCGGAGGTGGTGTCGATGAACCGCCGCCTGTCGGGCGACGCCTCGCTCAACGCACCGATCCGGGCGAGCGAAGGTGAATCAGGTGAATGGCAGGACTGGCTGGTCGACGACCACGAAAGCCAGGAAGAGGCGCTGATCGAGCAGGACGAGCTGGAAAACCGGCGCGGCATGCTGTCCGGCGCTCTTGCCGTGCTCAACGAGCGCGAGCGGCGCATCTTCGAGGCGCGCCGCCTTGCCGAGGAGCCGCTGACGCTGGAAGAGCTGTCGGCCGAGTTCGACATCAGCCGCGAGCGCGTGCGCCAGATCGAGGTGCGCGCCTTCGAGAAGGTGCAGGACGCGGTCAAGGCCGCGGCCAAGCGCCAGATGCAGGCGCTGCGCACCATCGAGGCGCAGCCGGCGGCGTAAAGCCTTCCTGCGGAAACAATAACGGCGGCGTCAGGCAACTGGCGCCGCTTTTTTTGTGGGTTCGGCCCATCGTGGCGGCGGCCGTCGTCTTTTGGCGTCAGCGCCGCCCCTCATCTGCCTGCCGGCATCTTCTCCCCGTAAACGGGGAGAAGGGGGCTGTCCGCAACCTTGGCTCCATCTCTACGACGTTGGGAATTGGCGAAATCTTCGGCGAAGCGTCCTTCTCCCCGTCACTATACGGGGAGAAGTGCCCGGCAGGGCGATGAGGGGCGGCGCCGAGTTTGAATTAGAGTTGTAGCGCCAGCGACCCATCTCATCAAAGGCAATCGAGCGGAAATTTCAAATACCGGCGGCCGTTGGATTCCGGTTCCGGCAAGCGTCCACCATTCATGTTGACCTGCAGCGCGTGCAGGATCAGCCTGGGCATGGGCAGCGTCCTGTCGCGCGCCTCGCGCAACGCCACGAAATCGGCCTCTGTCTTGCAGGCGGCAACATGGGTGTTTTTGGATTTCTGCTCCGCGACCGTGCTCTCCCACAAGGGTTCGCGCCCCTCCGCCTGGTAGTCATGACCGACGAACAGGCGTGTCTCGTCCGGTAGCGCGAGGATATCCTGGATCGAGCGCCAGAGTTGCGCGGCACTGCCGCCGGGAAAGTCCGCTCTCGCCGTGCCGCTGTCCGGCATGAACAGCGTATCGTGGATGAAAGCGGCGTCGCCGATCACATAGGTGATCGAGGCCAGCGTGTGGCCCGGCGAAAAGAGCACCTTTGCCGGAATGGCGCCAACCGAAAACACCTCGCCGGCCGCGAATAGCTTATCCCATTGCGACCCGTCGGCAGGAAAATCCGGCCAGTTGTAGATCGCTTTCCACAATTTCTGGACGTCGACAATCTTGTCGCCGATTGCCGTAGGCGCTCCTGTCTTCGTGCTGAGATAGTGCGCCGCCGAGAAATGGTCGGCGTGCGGATGCGTGTCGAGGATCCATTCGACGACCAGCCGTTGATCTCTAATGAAGTCGAGCATCGCGTCGGCATTTTTCGTCGCAGTGGCGCCGGACTTCTCGTCGAAATCGAGGACCGGATCGATGATTGCGCATCGTCGCGTCTGCGGGTCGGCGACGACATACTGGATGGACCCGCTCGGCTTGTCGTAAAAACCTGCCACTTGCAGCTTGGCCGATGTCGCGTCCAATCTCGGCTCCCTCAACTCCCACCCGGCAGGAATGGTTTTCCCTGCCGGGGCAAAAGAAGAGCATGGTCATTCGCCGGCGCCGCGCCGTCAAGCACCACATGCTTCGCCGAGGCAAAAAGCCCGAAATCCTTCCGTGCCGCCCCTGCCGCTCAGGCGGAGGGCTGCTTGGTCTTCCTGAGATACGGCAGGATCGTCTCGTAGGCGCCGAAACGCTTGATCGCATCCTCGTTGGAGACCGCGGCGGTGATGATGACGTCCTCGCCCTGCTTCCAGTTCGCCGGCGTCGCCACCTGGTGCTTGGCGGTCAGCTGCATGGAATCGATCGCGCGCAGGATCTCATCGAAGTTGCGGCCGGTGGTCATCGGATAGGTGAGGACCAGCTTGATCTTCTTGTCGGGGCCGATGACATAGACCGAACGCACCGTCGCGTTGTCGGCGGGCGTGCGCCCTTCCGACGTTTCGCCGGCACCCGCCGGCAGCATCTCGTAAAGCTTGGCGACCTTGAGATCCTTGTCGCCGATCAGCGGATAGTTCACCGAATAGCCGGTCGCCGTCTTGATGTCGTCCTGCCATCTGCCGTGGCTTTCGACCGGATCGACGGAAATGCCGATGATCTTGACGTTGCGCTTCTTGAACTCGCCTTCCAGGCCGGCCATCGTGCCGAGCTCTGTCGTGCAGACCGGCGTGAAATTCTTCGGATGACTGAAAAGCACTGCCCAGCCATCACCGATCCATTCGTGGAAGTTGATCGTCCCTTGCGTGGTTTCGGCCGTGAAATCCGGCGCGGTGTCGTTGATACGAAGGCCCATGACGTGTCCCTACCCTGATTGCAGATTGCAGCCGGCACACCGGCGCTGCTTCTGCCTTTCTACCACTCCGGCGTCATCCTTCAAACGCCTGTTGCGCCGGTATCAAGGCCGGCGGCGAAAACTTTTTCGCCTGTTGTCGCAAAATGAAGCATTCCCGCCCCATTGATGGCGGCGCAATGGTCGTTTGGGCGCGATGGCAGTGGAAGTCTAAGCCTTGTTCACCGCCAGCGTCGTCGCCAGATCTTCCATGCGCTGGGCGAGCGCGCCAAGCGCTTGGGTCAGCACGGAATCGTTCTTGTCGGCCTTGGTCAGCGCGTCGTCACGCGTCTTGCGCAGCGTCAGCACTTCGCTTTCCATGCCCTTGACGCGTTTTTGCAGTTCTGAAAGCTCGTCCATGACCATGATGCCGGCCATCACCGTCAGCCGCTGGTCGCCGATCTCGCCGAAAGAATCCTTCAGATGCGAGACATAGCGGTCGAAGCGCTCGGCAAGGTCGATCAGATGCTCTTCCTGGCCCTCGTCGCAAGCCATGCGATACTGCTTGCCGTCGATGGAAACCGTGACTTGTGCCATTGGCCTACCTGTCCAGTCCCTATCTGTCCAACACGGCGCGGATGGTTTCCATGGCGGTCACCAGCCGACGCGACACTTCCTTGTTGGCGTCTTCCAGCCGTTCGGCGCGCGCTTCGGAATTGTCGAGTTCCTGCGCCAGCCGCGAGCGGTCGGCGTTCATGCGCTGCACCTCCGCCTCGGCTTCCGTATAGTCGCGCTCGTGCTCGAGCTTGGCCGCGACGGCGTTTTCCAGCCCCTCGATGGCCTTACCCAGCCTGGCGATGACTTCCTTGAGTGTCGTTTCCCCGGTCATGGCTTTTGTCCTGCGCCCTGCCCATCACCGAATCATCCACGTTCAGAACGCGTTATGTCTGAAACATTACCCGTCGTGTGAAGCCAACGTCAACAAAGCTCTCGCGACTGTCCCCTGCTAACGCTAATGTAGAGCCCCCAAGGCCCTTCTGGGGCCCTCACAAGACCGGCAAAAGGGCCGGTTTATTGGCTAACAAGATCGGCAAAAGCGCGCCGGTTTATTGACTAAAAGGCCGCGCCTGCTATGTGTCGCGCACCCTTTTCCAGGGCTCACCCAAAGGCCCAAACCCCCACACTGGAGGAAGCATGACCTCGCGTGAACAACATGACCGGATGGCCAATGCGATCCGTTTTCTTTCCATGGACGCCGTCGAGAAGGCCCAGTCGGGCCACCCGGGCCTGCCCATGGGCTGCGCGGACATTGCCACGGTGCTGTTCACGCGTTTCCTGAAATACGATCCGAAGAACCCGCACTGGCCCGATCGCGACCGTTTCATCCTGTCAGCCGGCCATGGCTCGATGCTGCTTTATTCGCTACTCTATCTGACCGGCTATGAGGACATCACCCTCGACCAGATCAAGCATTTCCGCCAGTTGGGATCGAGGACGGCGGGTCATCCCGAATATGGCCATGCCGCCGGCATCGAGACGACGACCGGCCCGCTCGGCCAGGGGCTTGCCAATTCGGTCGGCTTCGCACTCGGCGAGCGCATCATGAATGCCGCCTTCGGCAACGACCTTGTCGACCACTACACCTATGTGCTGGCCGGCGACGGCTGCCTGATGGAGGGTGTTTCCCAGGAAGCCATCGCACTTGCCGGACATCTCAAGCTGAACAAGCTGATCGTCTTTTGGGACAACAACAACATCTCGATCGACGGCCCGGTGTCGCTGGCCGACAACACCGATCAGGTCGCTCGCTTCCAGGCGTCCGGCTGGAACGCCAGCCACATCGACGGCCAGGACCCGGAAGCGATCGCCTATGCCATTGAGGCGGCCCGCCATTCCGACAAGCCGACGATGATTGCCTGCAAGACGACGATCGGCTTCGGCGCGCCGACCAAGGCCGGCACCAACAAGGCGCACGGTTCGCCGCTCGGCGCTGAAGAAATCGCCGGCGCCAGGAAGTTCTTCGGTTGGGACTATCCGCCCTTCGAGGTTCCTGCCGCTATTCTCGATGCCTGGCGCGACGCCGGCAAGACCGGCGTCAAGGCACGCACCGACTGGGAAGGCCGCCTTGCCAAGGCCGACGCTCAATTGCGCAGCGAATTCGAGCGCCGCATCAGTGGCACGCTGCCGGCGAATTTCGACGCCGTCATCACCGACTACAAGAAGAAGCTCGCCACGGACAAGCCGAAGGTCGCCACCCGCAAATCGTCGGAAATGGCGCTCGAGATCATCAACGGCGCGGTGCCGGAAACCATCGGCGGCTCGGCCGACCTGACTGGCTCCAACAACACCAAGACCAGCCAGACCAAGAACATCACATCGGAAGATTACGGCCAGCGCTACGTTCACTACGGCGTCCGCGAGCACGGCATGGCGGCCGCCCTCAACGGACTGACGCTGCATGGCGGCCTCATCGCCTATGGCGGCACGTTCATGTGCTTCTCCGACTACGCCCGTCCGGCGATGCGGCTTGCCTCGCTGATGGGCATCCGCTCGATCTTCGTCATGACCCATGATTCCATCGGTCTCGGCGAAGACGGCCCGACCCATCAACCGGTCGAGCATCTGGCCGCACTGCGCGCTATTCCGAACCACAATGTCTTCCGCCCGGCCGATGCGGTTGAGACAGCCGAATGCTGGCAGCTGGCCATCGAGCAGGAAAAGACGCCCTCGACGCTGGCGCTGACCCGACAGAACCTGCCGACCGTGCGCAACGACTTTGTTGCGGAAAACCTCAGCCGCCAGGGCGCCTATGAGCTGGCCGGCGCCAATGGCGATGCGGCAGTGACGATCTTCGCTTCGGGCTCCGAGGTCGAAATCGCGCTGGCGGCACGCGAGGCGCTGGAAAAGCACGGCCATCCGACCCGCGTCGTCTCGGTGCCGTGCTTTGAATTGTTCGACAAGCAGAGCGCCGATTATCGCAACAAGACGATCGGCAACGCGCCGATCAAGATCGCCATCGAAGCCGGCATCCGCCAGGGCTGGGATTATTTCATCGGCACCGACGGCATCTTCATCGGCATGACCGGCTTCGGCGCCTCTGGCACGATCGAACAGCTCTATCCGCATTTCGGCATCACCGCCGAAGCGACGGTGAAGGCGGCGGAAGCCCGCCTGCACGGCGAATAAAATGTGCTGATATCCGGCGAAACCGCACATAGCGGTTTCGCCGGCGGCCTCGACTTAGTGGACTTAAATCCAACCCATCGACGGCTGGATTCTTTGCCAGCCCGCCGTTATGAAGCTGCGGACTTGATCTTCGGCCTCCAACTCCCAGGGAGAGAAAAATGACCGTCAGAGTTGCCATCAACGGATTCGGCCGCATCGGCCGCAACATCCTGCGCGCCATCCACGAATCCGGCCGAAAGGACATCGACGTCGTCGCTGTCAACGACCTCGGCCCGGTCGAGACCAACGCGCATCTGCTGCGCTTCGACAGCGTGCATGGCCGCTTCCCGCATAAAGTGACGGTTGATGGTGACCAGATCACCGTCGGCACCGAAAAATTCAAGGTCACCGCGATCAAGGACCCGACCCAGCTGCCGTGGAAGGATCTCGGCATCGATATAGCGCTCGAATGCACCGGCATCTTCACCGCCCGCGACAAGGCAGCGGCGCATTTGACCGCCGGCGCCAAGCGCGTCGTCGTCTCGGCGCCGGCGGAGGGGGCCGACCTCACCGTCGTCTATGGCATCAACCATGACAAGCTGACCAAGGACCACATCGTGATCTCGAACGCCTCCTGCACCACCAACTGCCTGGCGCCGCTGGCAGCCGTGCTGCATGAGGCCGTCGGCATCGAAAAGGGCATGATGACGACGATCCACTCCTACACCGGCGACCAGCCGACGCTGGACACCATGCATAAGGATCTCTACCGCGCCCGCGCCGCGGCCCTGTCGCAGATCCCGACCTCGACCGGTGCGGCCAAGGCGATCGGCCTAGTGCTGCCCGACCTCAAGGGCAAGCTTGACGGCATCTCCATCCGCGTGCCGACCCCAAACGTCTCGGTCGTCGATTTCAAATTCATTGCCAAGCGTGCGACCACGGTGCAGGAAATAAACGAAGCGGTGATCGCCGCCTCCAACGGCAAGCTGAAGGGCATTCTCGCCGTTACCCCTCATCCAAACGTGTCGATCGACTTCAACCACGATCCGCATTCCTCGATCATGGCGCTCGACCAGACCAAGGTCATGGACGGCAACTTCGTTTCGGTGCTGTCCTGGTACGACAATGAATGGGGTTTTTCCAACCGCATGGCCGACACCGCGGTCGCCTTTGGCAAGACCATCGCCTGATTGCAGAACCATCTTCTCGCGACCTGAAAACGCCCGGCTCTGTCCGGGCGTTTTTCATGAGAGCGCCAACGCCTTTTGAATGTGCAAACGACGCTCTGACAGTTTGATCGGCAAGACCGCGCCATGAGCGCCAAAACATTCAAAAATCAGCGGCATAGGGCAAAAAACCACCCTCCCGCCTTGCACCGGTCATGTCTTCGCCTCACTCTCTCGTAAAGCGAGAGGAACACGAATTCGAGGGGGCAATTGGCGGATGGAGCATGCGATCTATCTCGTGACGCTGGTCGGCGCCGCACTGGTCGTCGCCGCCGCGTTTTCGAGCCTGATCGCCTTCCGCTTCGGCGCCCCTCTGTTGCTGCTGTTTCTCTGCATCGGCCTGGCCACGGGAACCGACGGCCTTGGCATCCAGTTCGACAATGCGCGACTGGCTTATTTTGCCGGCTCACTGGCGCTGGCGGTCATCCTGTTCGATTCCGGTTTCGGCACGCCGCTGAACGCCTTGCGGCAGGCGGCCGGACCGGCGCTGTCGCTGGCGACCATCGGCGTCCTTTTGACCACTGGCCTGTTCGGCGTCGTCGCCCACTATCTGCTCGATCTCAGCTGGCTGGAATCCTTCCTGCTCGGAGCTGCCGTCGCGTCAACCGACGCGGCAGCGGTGTTCTTCCTATTGCGCGCCGGCGAGATCAATTTGCGCGAACGCGTGCGTTCGACGCTCGAGGTGGAATCCGGCACCAATGACCCGATCGCCATCTTCCTGACCATCAGCCTGGTCGAGATCATCGCCGCCAACGCCAGTCCCGAGGCCAGGGTGCTGGTTACCGACCTCGTCCTCGGCTTCCTTCTCAACATGGGGCTTGGCGCCATAGTCGGCATTTTCGGCGGCCTCGCCATCGTGCGGCTTGTCGACCGGCTCAATCTCGACCACGGGCTGCTGCCGATCTTCGTGCTGACGCTGTCGCTGATGGTGTTCGCCGCAGCCGGCGCCATCGGCGGCTCCGGCTTTCTGGCGGTTTATCTCGCCGGCCTCATTGCCGGCAATTCCGACATCCGCGCTGTCACCATCCTCAAGCGCTTCCAGGACGGCATGTCATGGCTGGCACAGATCATCATGTTCCTGATCCTCGGCCTGTTCGCGACGCCCTCGCAATTTCCGGCGATCCTGCTGCCGGCGGTGCTGCTGGGCCTGTTCCTGATATTCGTGGCGCGGCCGATCGCCGTCTGGCTTTGCCTGATGCCGTTCCGTCTGCCGCGTCCGGAAGTCGCCTTCGTCTCATGGGTGGGCCTGCGTGGCGCCGTCTCGATCCTGCTCGCCATCACGCCGCTGCTTGGCGGCCTTGAGAATGGCCGCCTTATCTTCAACACCGCCTTCATCGTCGTGCTGGTATCGCTGGTCATCCAGGGATGGACTGTCGGACCGCTGGCGCGCCGCCTCGGCCTGATCGTGCCGGCCCGCTTGGGGCCGTTGGACAAGGTCGAACTCGAATTGCCTGGCTCGGCCCATCACGAGCTTCTCGCCTACCGCGTAGCACCTGGCAGCCCGGTGGCGCGCGGTGAGCGCATTCCGCGCTGGGCGAGGCCGTCGCTGGTGCTGCGCGACGGCCGCTCGATGCGCTTCCAAGACATGGGCAGGCTCGCCGCCGGCGACCACGTCTACATCTTCGTGCCGGATCGCTATCCAGCCCTGCTCGACAAGCTGTTCGCCAGCCGCGCCGTGGTCGATCCCGAGGATGCGGATTTCTTCGGCGCCTTCGCCGTCGATCCGGCGCGCTCCGCCGCGGAACTGGAAGCCGCTTACGCGCCGGGCCTGACCGAGGAGGAACGCAAACTGACAGTTGGCGATCTGGTGACGGAGCGGCTCGGCGGCCATGCCGAATATGCCGACCGCGTGCTGATTGGTCCGATCGAGCTGATCGTCCGCGACGTCGACGACAAGGGCAAGATCACTGGCCTCGGTCTTTCCCTCGAGCCGACCGCGCCGGTGGCACGGGTGCCGGTGTTCCTGAGTGCCGGCGAGATCGCCGACCGCATCGTTGCCTTTGTGCGCAATTGGCGCAAGCGGATCAAAAAGCAGAGTGCCGAGGCGCCGGCGGACGCGGAACCCGCTCCACAGCCGGTGGTGGAAAAGGCAACCGACGGGGGCTGACTGCCCCGCGACACAGGCCGTGGTCATATTTTCCGCGTAGCACCATTGCAGGTCTTGCATCGTCGTTGGTGCGGGTTAAGGTCCCGGCGTTTTTTGCGAAAGGGAACAGCATGGCCGGCTTCAAGACACTGGACGACATTGGCAACATCGACGGCAAGCGCTTGCTGGTGCGCGTCGACCTCAACGTTCCCGTCGCCGACGGCAAGGTCACCGACGCTACCCGCATCGAGCGCATCGCGCCGACCATCACCGAGCTTTCCAGCAAGGGCGCCAAGGTCATCCTGCTTGCCCATTTTGGCCGGCCCAAGGATGGACC
>NZ_JAMYLP010000024.1:0-70441 GCF_040318085.1 Mesorhizobium sp. M1322 | reverse complement strand
TTGTGGGTGCGTTGGGCGCCGCCCCGGGGGGGGGCGGCGCCCGCCCGCGCGAGCCCGTGCCCGTTAGGCCGGGGGGGCCGCCGGCGGCCCCCCCCCCCGCTACTGTGTCGTTCCTGGTTGCTTTGGCGCATCTGCCGATCGCCAACGTCTCGGCCGTGCTGCAGGCACTGCCGCTGGCGGTGACGATGGGCGCAGCACTTGTGTTCAACGAAGGCGTCGGCTGGCGGCGCTGGCTGGCCATCGCCATCGGTTTTGCCGGGGTGCTGATCATCGTGCGGCCCGGTTTTGAGGGATTCAGTGTCTATTCGCTGCTGGCGCTGGCCTGCGTCGCCTGTTGTGCGGTGCGGGACCTTGCCACCAAGCGGATACCGCAGGCCATTCCGACATTGCTGGTGTCGACCGCCACGGCACTTGCCATGACAGTGCTCGGCGCGGCGCTGCTTTCGCCAATGGGTGGGTGGACTCCGATGACCGGAGAAAGCACGGCGTTGCTGGCATTGGCGGCAGTGCTCGTGGTCATCGGTTACCAGTTCATCATCATGGCGATGCGGGAGGGCGACATCTCGTTCATCGCACCGTTCCGCTACACGGCCCTGCTCTGGTCGATCCTGCTTGGCCTGTTCGTCTTCGGCGACGTCCCCGACCTGCCAATGATCGTCGGCGCTATCGTCATTGTCGGCTCCGGCCTCTACGCACTTTACCGCGAACGGATCGTCGGCCGGCGAAAGACAGCGGCCGAAAGCGCTGGACCTGATATGGCGCCGGACGGCATATAGGCTTGCCGTTCGCGGCGAGTGACCGCATGGACGATAGACGATGACTAGAGAGATTGCCGGCGTCATTCTGGCCGGTGGCCAGTCGCGGCGAATGGGCGGCGGCGACAAGGGCCTGCTTGCGCTTGGCGGCGGCAGCCTGCTGGACCATGTCGTTGCGCGCTTTGCTCCGCAGGTCGGTCCGCTCGTGCTCAGCGCCAATGGCGACCCGGCACGGTTTGCAGGGTTTGGGCTTCCGGTGTTTGCCGATACGGTAAAAGGTTTTGCCGGACCGCTCGCCGGGATCCTGACCGGCCTCGAATGGGCCGCCGCGAACACGACTTGCGAGGCACTTGTCACGGCTGCGGGCGATACACCGTTCCTGCCCGAAAATCTGGTTGAACGGCTGGCCGCGGCGGTCGCCAAACGTCCCAGCGCGATCGCCATCGCCTGTTCCGGCGGCAAACGGCATCCGACATTCGCACTCTGGCCGCTGGGGCTCCACCAGGCTCTGCGGCGTTTTCTGGTCGATGAGGATATCAGGCGGGTTTCCGCTTTTATCGACCGGCATGACTTTGTCGATGTGGAATTCCCGATGCTGACCTCGGGAGGCCATCTGCACGACCCTTTCTTCAACATCAATACGTCAGACGACCTTGTTCGGGCCGAACGTCTGTTGCAGAGCATGGAGACATGATGAGACGCGTCTTCGGCATCACCGGCTGGAAGAATACCGGCAAGACGACACTAACGGAAAAGCTGGTCGCCGAACTTGTCCGGCGTGGCTGGAAGGTGTCGACGGTGAAACACGCCCATCATGATTTCGACATCGACAAGCCGGGAGCGGACAGCTTTCGCCACCGACAGGCCGGAGCCACGGAAGTCGCCATCGTGTCGGACAGGCGCTGGGCGCTGATGCACGAATTGCGCGGTGAGGACGAGCCGACGCTGGACGCGATCCTGTCGCGGCTCGGCGCCTCCGACATCGTTCTGGTCGAAGGCTACAAGCGCGAGGCGCACAGCAAGATCGAAACGCGGCGGCTGGAAGCTAAGGACCAGGCACCGCTTTCGGCAAATGATCCGCATATCGTCGCCATCGCCGCCGACTTCGCCGTAGCGGACGAAAGCCTGCCTGTCTTCGATCTCGACGACACGAAATCGATAGCCGACTTCATCGAGCGCGCGACAGGTTTGACGCGCTGAGGGTACTGCCGAAGGAGCATTCGGCCGCCTCCTATTTCCTCGTTGGTATGCCTGCCCCCGCGTCAGCATTGTCTGGGAATGCGAAACCCGCAAGCAACGGTTTTACAGTTGCTTTTTCTTGGGAAACAATGGGAGTATCGCGTCAGCGGGCGGTCAAAAGAACCGCCCACAGAGCCGTTTGGAACGACGGCCGGGAACACACAGAGAGGACCATCATGCGTACTGCACTGCGTATAGCGCTCGCCGCATCGGCCGCGCTGCTGACATTGGGCGTTGCCCAGGCTCAGGAGAAAACTTTGAGGATCGGCACAGAGGGAGCCTATCCGCCGTTCAACAACCTGACCGCCGATGGCCAGCTCGTGGGCTTCGATATCGATATCGCCAAGGCACTTTGCGACGAGATGAAGGTGAAGTGCACTTTCGTCGCGCAGGATTGGGACGGCATCATCCCGGCGCTTCAGGCCGGCAAGTTCGACGCCATCGTCGCCTCGATGTCGATTACGCCGGAGCGTGCCGAGAAGGTCGACTTCACCGACAAATACTACAACACGCCGCCGGCGATTGCCGCGCCCAAGGACAGCGACATCAAGGGCGTGACCAAGGAGGACTTGGCCGGCAAGACGATCGGCGTGCAGGCGTCCACCACCCACTTCAACTATTCAACCAAGGCTTATACCGATAGTACAATCAAGCCGTACCCGACCGCGCAGGAATACCAGCTCGATCTCGCCAATGGCCGCGTTGATGCGGTCAACGACGATATCACTGTTCTCGAAGGCTGGCTTGCCACGCCGGACGGTGCTTGCTGCAAGCTGATCGGTGCGATCACGCCCGACATCGAGATCCATGGTCCGGGCGCCGGCATCGCGGTACGCAAGGGCGATACCGAGTTGGTCAATCAGTTCAATAAGGCGATCGACGCCATCCGCGCCAACGGAAAGTACAAGGAAATCAACGACAAGTACTTCAAGTACGATGTCTACGGCGGCGAGTCCTAATCCTTCCGGATTGACAGCGAACGGCGGGACATTCCCGCCGTTCGCACAAGGAGCGGCGCACGAGGAGTGACGCCGCGCTGCTCTCAAAGAACCCAAGAGGAGAACAGGCAGGCGGATGCAAAGCGTTTGGACGCTGCTCAGTTGGGGACCCGAAGGCTGGCTCGACGACATCGCCTATGGTGTTTTCATCACCGTTTCGCTTGCAGCCGCGACCCTGCCTGTCGGTCTGATGATCGGCTTTCTGGTCGCATTGGCCAAGCAATCCAATGAGCCGTCGCTGCGGCTGGCCGGCAATATCTACACCACGATCTTTCGTGGATTGCCCGAGCTGCTGACCTTGTTCATGATCTTTTACGGCGCGCAAATCGGCATCCAGCTGTTGATGCGCCTGTATGACCCGACCGCTGCGGTCGAAGTGAACGCATTTGTTTCCGGCATGATCGCGCTCGGCGTCGTCTTCTCGTCCTACGCCAGCGAAGTCTTCCTCTCGGCATTCCGCGCCATCCCGAAGGGACAGTATGAGGGCGGCTATTCGGTTGGCCTGTCTGGTGGGCAGACGATGCGACTGGTCGTGCTGCCGCAGCTTATCCGTATTGCCCTGCCGGGTCTTGCCAATCTGTGGCTCATCTTGCTCAAGGATACAGCGCTGGTATCCGCCATCGGTCTTGCCGACATACTGCGGCAAGCGGGCGTCGCGGCCCGCGTCACCAAGCACGCATTCCTGTTTTTTGGGGTCGCTGCTCTTATCTATCTGCTCCTCGCCATCATCTCGTCCTTCGGCATCAATGCCATTGAACGCAGGGTCGGCCGACAACAGGTGCAACGATGAGCGCGGCAGCCGCCGAGGTGGCGACCAAGGTCGAAAAACCGCCAGCAATCCCGCGCGGCTGGTCTCGGCAACGGGTATTCGGATATGCGTTGGTCGGTCTCTGGATCGTGCTCGGCATCGGCATGATTGTATACTTGGTCGAGGCTTGGAATTCCGAACTCTTCCAAAAATACGCCCCGGGCTACATCTCTGGCCTGGGCGTGACTCTCACGCTTGTCGCTGTGTCGATCGTGTTGGGGGCCGTCCTTTCAGTTCCTGTCGCCTACGCTCGGATGTCCAGGAACCGTATTCTGTCCAGCTTTGCCTACGCTTATGTCTACTTCTTCCGCGGCACTCCGCTTTTGACCCAAGTCTTTCTTATCTACTATGGAGTGGGTTCGTTTCGACCGGCACTTGAAGCTGTCGGCCTGTGGGGCTTTTTTCGCGAAGCCTGGTACTGCGCCATTTTCTCGTTCACCCTCAATACGGCAGCCTATCAGGCTGAGATCCTGCGCGGCGCAATCGAGAGCGTCCCCAGAGGTCAGTGGGAAGGCGCTGCCTCGCTTGGCCTGCATAAACTGCAAATACTGCGCAAGATCATCCTGCCACAGGCGCTGATCGTGGCGCTGCGTCCCTATGGCAATGAGATCATCCTGATGATCAAAGGCTCCGCCATCGTGGCCCTCATCACCGTTTATGATCTGATGGGCATTACGAAGCTCACCTATGCGCGCACTTTCGACTTCCAGTCCTATATCTGGGCGGCGATCATCTATCTGATCATTGTCGAGATACTCCGCCACGCGGTCGAGTGGATAGAACGGCGCATTACCATCCATCTGCACCGCTGACTCCCATAGCTTTGTCTGATCCGCTAAGAAGGCCGGAAAACAGGCTGGAAGGGATTGAAACATGGCATCGGTGGCATTTCTCGGTCTTGGCGTCATGGGCTACCCAATGGCCGGACATCTCAGGAACAAGGGCGGCCACGACGTCACCGTCTACAACCGCACCAAGGCAAAGGCCGAGCAATGGGTTGCCCAGCATGGCGGCAGCGTTGCCAACACGCCGGCAGAAGCGGCCGACGGCAATGACTTTGTCTTTTCCTGTGTTGGCAATGACGACGACCTGCGCGCGGTGACGATTGGAGCCGAGGGTGCGTTCCAGACGATGAAGAAGGGGGCGGTCTTCATCGACAACACCACGGCCTCCGCTGAAGTCGCGCGCGAACTGGCGGAGAAGGCGGTATTGGGCGGTTTCTCGTTCCTCGACGCACCGGTCTCCGGCGGTCAGGCCGGCGCCGAAAACGGCGTGCTGACCGTCATGGTCGGCGGCGAACAGAAAGCCTTCGAGCAGGCAAAGCCTGTCATCGATGCTTATGCCCGTATGGTCGGGCTGATGGGTCCGGCCGGCTCGGGCCAGCTCACCAAGATGATCAACCAGATCTGCATCGCCGGTCTTGTCGAAGGGCTGGCCGAAGGCATCCATTTCGGCAAGAAGGCCGGGCTCGACATCGAGAAAGTCATCGAGGTGATTTCCAAGGGCGCGGCCGGCTCATGGCAGATGGAGAACCGCCACAAGACGATGAATGCCGGCAAATATGATTTCGGCTTCGCCGTCGACTGGATGCGCAAGGACCTCGGCATCTGCCTGGCGGAGGCCGACCGCAACGGCGCCAAGCTGCCGGTGACGGCACTTGTCGACCAATTCTACAAGGATGTGCAAGGGATGGGCGGCAAACGCTGGGATACGTCCTCTTTGCTGGCGCGATTGGAAAAGTAGGTTTGGTAGTGGCCGAGCTTTCGCCTCAATCCAGCGCCGAGGAAATTGTCGATCATCTGCGCTCGATCGGCTCGCAGGAGAACCGCCTTGGCATGCTACGCTACGGCATCAAGATCGAACGTGCGCTCGGCATCTCGCATGGCGTGCAGCGGCAGATTGCAAAGAAAATCAAGCGCAACCATGAGCGTGCCTTCGAGCTATGGCAGACAGGCATCATGGAAGCGCAGTTCATCGCTTCCGTCACGGCCGATCCGAAGCGGTTCTCTGCCGCGGATGCAAGACGATGGGCGGCGACTTTCGACTCATGGGATATCGTCGACGGCGTCTCCGATCTCTTTGTCGATACGGATTGCTGGAGGGAACTGATCGCCGAATTCGCAGTCGACGAACGGGAATTCGTTCGACGCACGGCTTTTGCCATGGTGGCCTGGTCGGTGGTCCACCGGAAGAATGAACCAGAGGCGACCTTTCTCGACTTCCTGTCGATCATCGAAGCGCATGCCACCGACGGCCGCAATTTTGTGAAGAAGGCGGTGAACTGGGCGCTTCGTTCGATCGGCAAGCGATCGATGAATTTGCACGGCGCTGCCCTCGCCCTGGCACAAAAGCTCGCCGGTTCGACCGACAAGACGGCGCGCTGGATCGGCAAGGATGCTGTAAGGGAGCTTTCCGATGCCAAAACGCTCGAGCGGCTCGCCAGGAAAGGCTGACCGGAGCCAAATCCGTTTTACTGAGGTGACGCCATCCACGCGCGCCGATTTCGAGAACCTGTTCGAGCAGCCTGGCGCACCAAAATACTGCTGGTGCATGGCCTGGCGCCACCTCGAAAACCGCGAACATGCGTCGAACGATGAGAGAAGACGGGCCATGATGGCGCTCATCGAAGCCGGCACGCCGGTCGGCATCGTCGCCCGTGCCGAAGGCAAGACCGTCGGCTGGTGCTCGATCGCGCCGCGCGAGACCTACCGCAGGCTGTCGCGGCACCAGGACGACAGCGAGGCGGGCGTATGGTCGATCGTCTGCTTCTATGTGCCGAGGGCGTCGCGCGGCCGTGGACTGGCAGGCGCACTGCTCGACGCGGCCATCGATCACGCCTTCGCCAAAGGCGCCAGGACGATCGAGGCCTATCCGGTCGACCAGGAATCGCCGAGTTACCGTTTCATGGGCTTTCGAGACATGTTCGTGGCCCGAGGATTCCACGAGATCGGCATGGCCGGCTCGCGCCGCCATGTGATGCGGCTCCAACGTTGACGTTGTCGGCGACGGCAGCTTTACTCCTGTCGCATGGAGAGCACACGATGAGCAATCGTCTCAAATCGACAGCGGCGCTGGCGGCCGTGCTGATTTCCATCGCTGTGGGCAGCGCTTCTGCCGAAACCGCGCGCATATTCTGGAAGGACCTGCGCCCGGCGACCCAGCCCGCTGCCGAAAGTGTCGGATTGCCGATGGTTGCGGCAAAAATGCCTGACCGTGGCGAGACGCTGTCTCTCAATTTGCGAGACAAGACCGTCCAACTGGCGGGGTACGCACTGCCGCTCGATCGCAACGGCGATCTCGTCTATCAGTTCCTGCTGGTGCCGTGGACAGGTGCGTGCAGCCACATGCCGGCGCCGCCGCCCAATCAGATCGTCCTCGTCACGCCGGCCCGCCCCTACAGGATGTCGGAAGCCTATCAGCCGGTGTCCGTGACCGGCGCCCTGGAGCTGGGCATGGAGAAAAGTCAGCTCTTCATCCTCGACGGTGTCAGCGTGATCCAGTCGGGTTATACCGTACGCAAGGCGGAGGTGGTGAACGTCGATGTGGTGCCGGGCACCATCACGCTGCCGGCAAATTCGCCCTGGACTTTCCTCAACAAAAAGAAGAACTAAGCAAAAAATCCTCAGGCAGCGTTGGCGCCCGATTCCTTGTCCAGAACCATGTAGTCCAGCGGCATTTCGGTCGTATACTTGATCTGCTCCATGGCAAACGACGACGAGACGTCGCGGATCTCGATCTTGGCGATCAGCCGCTTGTAGAAGGCGTCGTAAGCAGCGATGTCGGGCACCACCACGCGCAAGAGGTAGTCGACGTCGCCGCTCATCCGGTAGAACTCGACCACTTCCGGAAATTCCTGGATGACCTCCGAAAAGCGCCGCAGCCATTCATGGCTATGCGAATTGGTGCGGATCGACACAAATACGGTGACGCGCACATTGACCTTTTCATGATCGAGGATGGCGACGCGCCGCTTAATGACGCCTTCCTCCTCGAGCTTCTGGATGCGCCGCCAGCAGGGGGTGGTTGACAGTCCGACTTTCTTGGCGACATCGGCGACCGCAAGCGTCGCGTCCTCCTGCAAGAGGCGGAGGATTTTTCTGTCAAGGCGGTCCATTTGGGTGCTCCCACGGGGATAGACTAGGAATAGATTGGCTATAGTCCTTCTTATTTAGGCCATCCACAAGAAAGAAATTCTGCCAGATGACGCAAAAGCGAGTGATTTCTTGCTTATGCTTCAGCCGAGGCGATAGCGGATTTCCGATCTCAGAAACGGTAGCAAATCCATTTCAAACCACGGATTGCGCTTCAACCAACCGGTGTTGCGCCACGACGGATGCGGCAGCGGCAGCACTTTCGGGTTGCCGGGCGCATCCCAGATTGTGCGCCAATCCTTCACGGTCTCCGTCAGCGAGGGCCGGCGCGCGGCGCCCATGTGCCAGGATTGTGCATAGCTGCCGATCGTCAGCACCAGGTCGATATGCGGCATCAGCGCCATCAGCGGCGCACGCCAGGCCGATGCACATTCGCGGCGCGGCGGCAGGTCGCCGCCCTTGGCATCCTGGCCGGGAAAGCAAAAGCCCATCGGCACGATAGCGAATTTTGTCGTATCGTAGAATTCTTCGCTGCTGACGCCCAGCCAGTTCCGCAACCGATCGCCGGAAGCGTCGGTGAACGGCATGCCTGACATATGCACCTTGGTGCCCGGTGCCTGGCTGGCAATCAGGATGCGGGCGCTCGACGACGGCCTGAGCACCGGGCGCGGCTCGTGCGGCAACGGGCGGCCGACCGGGTTTTCGACGCAGATACGGCAGGCGCGTACCCTGGCCGCGAAGTTTTCCAGCTCTTCGCTCATTCTCGGGAGTTCATTCTCAGGCGGCGGCGCTCGGCCGGCTGGAGACTGCCTGATGCCAGCGCAGCACGTTGGCACAATCTTCCGGCACCTTGATACGCGCCGGCTTCATGAAGTCGATGGCAATCAGCCCGGTGATGTCGGCGATCGAATAGGCTTCGCCGGCGACGAATTCCCGGTTCCCCAACTCGTCGTCGAGGAGTTTCAGGAATCCGACGGCTTTCGGCTTGTTGGCCTCGCCCCATTCGGGGATTTGTGGAATCTCCCAATCCTTCATCGCCGGATGGATGTGCCGGAACGCGGCAGTGACGCAACTGAGCAAGTTGAGCTCCATGCGTCTTTGCCACATCTCGACCAGCGCTTTGCCGAGCGCGCCGCGGCCGAACAAAGCCGGTTCCGGATGCAGTTCCTCAAAATAGCGGCAGATGGCGACGGATTCGGTGATGACGGTGCCGTCGTCGAGTTCGAGCACCGGCAGGCGCTGCAGCGGGTTGCGCGAACTGACCGGCTGCTTTCTGTGCTCCAGCGCGCCCATGTCGACGGGCACCAGAGGAACCTCAAGCCCCTTTTCGGCAAGGAAGACGCGAACCCGCCGTGGATTGGGCGCCCGGCCGCCGTCGAAGAGTTTCATTCCATTCCTCCTATCGGATCGGCCCAAAACCGGAATCGATTTCCGGAAAGCATGATGCGAATCAAGAATCCCAGCGCATGCCTTGTGCGTCCCAATGGACGCACGTCGCTCTGATCAGGTCTGTTGCAACAAACTATAGGGTTGACCATCACCGGAAGCGAAAAATTTCTCGCAAGGCGTCGCCAATCGAAGCCAAAGTGCCGTGCTTTCTTTCGGCAACCTCGTGATCGTGGCTCTCGCGCCAATTGTGCGGCTTGTCGAAAGTGCCGGCCCAGATGCCGGTCTTCCCGGAGCGGGCAGCGGCTTCCTCGGTTTCGAAATCGCCATAGGCAACCGCCCAGCCGGCCTCGACCTGGGCGCGGTTGAGATCCTTGCCGCCGGCGTTGCAATCGCCGAGCAGCCGGCCGTAGCGATCGCGCTGCCAGCCGGTGCAGGAGACGGGTTTGCCTGATATCAGACGCACCAGCGACTGCCGCGCCAGCTTGCCGCAGGGATAGCCGGCGCCGCCCTTGCGGCAGACTTGCGAATATTCGGGCGCGTCAATGCCGCGCATGCGGATGCGCTCGGTACCGAGCGTGATCGTATCGCCGTCATTGACGACGGCCGCACCCTCCGTCTTGCGCGTCTCGATCCGCTCAAGGCGTGCTGCCAGAAGGATCAGCAGACCGAGGACGATGACGGTCAGTGCGTAGTCCACCAGCCGGCGCCAAAGGCTTCGCGGCCGCGGCGGGACGTATCGCTGTCGCGATCGCCGCGACCACGAACGGCTCATATGGCAAACCGTTGGTTAATCATTCGAACGTAGCTTAACAATTTGAAACCGCTGCCCGCATAAATTGAAGTCTCCATGCCCTTGCAACGTTCGACCACAGCGGACAAGTTTATTGTGGACCGCAGGAAACCCCATCGCAACAGCGATGTGGCGCGCGCGGTGCGCAAGACGCGCGACCGTCTTTCGCAGCAGGTCGGAAATCCTGATTTCGACCGCGAGCTTTTGAAACTCCACGCCCGTTCGATGATAGGCGGCGCGATCATCGTTCCGCTTCTCGTCCTGGCGGCCGCCGCGACGGGTCTGTTTGCTGGAGTGGGCAAGGAAATTGGCGTCTGGGCCCTTTTTACACTCATCTGCTACACGATCGTCGTGTTCATGGCGAGGCGCGTCGACCGAACGGAAGCTACCGAACTCAACCCGCTGCAAACGCACGGTGATTTCCTGATAGGCCATTTCCTTTGCGGCCTGGGCTGGGCCTGGTTCGCCTGGCTCGGTTGCGATGCTTGCCAGGTCGACCAATTTCAGTTGATCAAGGCGGTGGTGCTGCTGCTTGCCATGGCGGCGACCGCGATCACGGCGTCATCGCTGCGCGGTGCGTTGCTGGCGACCTTCGCCGTTCCTGTGGCGGCCTATGCCTATGCCGGCGTCAGGCAGTGGATGCTGGTCGAACTGATCATGGCCGGGTTGCTGATGGTCTCGCTGCCCTTCTTCGCCTATGTGGCGCGCCAGCTCAATCGCTCGTCCTTGATGCTGCTCTCGTTCCGCTCCGAAAAGGATGCGCTGATCGCCGAATTGGACACCGCGAAATCGATGTCGGATGAAGCGCGGCGACGGGCGGAGGACGCCAATCTGGCAAAGTCGCGGTTTTTGGCCTCGATGAGCCACGAGTTGCGGACGCCGCTCAACGCCATTCTCGGTTTCTCCGAGGTGATGGCGAACGAGGTGCTCGGCCCGATGAGCAACCCGACCTATCGCGACTATGCTCGCGACGTCCATGACTCTGGCCAGCATCTGCTCGATCTTATCAACGAAATCCTCGACCTGTCGCGCATCGAAGCGGGCCGCTACCAGCTCAACGAAGAGCCGATGATGCTGCTTTCCGTCGTCGAGGATTGCTGTCACATGATGGAGCTGAAGGCGCGCAACAAGGATATCCGGATCGTCCAAGATTTCGAAAACGCCTTGCCGCGCCTGTTCGCCGACGAACGCGCAGTGCGACAGATCGCACTCAATCTTTTGTCGAACGCCATCAAGTTCACCGGAACCGGCGGCGAGATCCGCGTGCGCGTCGGCTGGACGGCGGGCGGCGGCCAATACCTCTCCGTCAAGGACAACGGGCCTGGCATACCGGAAGACGAGATCCCGGTCGTGCTGTCCGCCTTCGGCCAGGGCTCGATCGCCATCAAGAGCGCCGAACAAGGCACCGGGCTTGGCCTGCCGATCGTCCAAAGCCTGCTTGCCATGCACGGCGGCGAGTTCGAACTCCATTCCAAACTGCGCGAAGGCACCGAGGCGATCGCCATCTTCCCGTTGAGCCGGGTGATGGAGGAATTGCCGGCGCTGCCGACCAGGGCCGTTGCTGCGCGCCGGCGATAGACGCTTAATGCATGTCGCGCAAAAGTGTGCAGCGGTTTTGCGATAACGACATGCGTAAAAACAACAACCTAAAGCGCGTCGCATGAGGCGGGTCGAACGCGACGCGCTTTAATGAACCGCCGCCGCCATGCCCGAGCTGGTGAGAGCAGCGGCTTTGATCAGGCCCGCGGCAAGGGCCGCCGCTGCCCCCTCACCGTGGCTCACGCCGAGATCAAGCAGCGGGCGCAAGCCGAGCCGCTCGGCGGCCCGAGCATGCGCAGGCTCTGGCGACAGGCTGGCAAGCAGGCAATGGTCGAGCGCGGCGGGGTTGGCAGCACGCAGCGCCGCCGCAGCGGCTGTCGCCACGAATCCATCGAGTAGGACAGGGATCTTCTGCACCCGGGCGGCGAGGATGGCGCCGGCGATGGCCGCGAACTCACGGCCGCCGATCCGGCGCAACGCTTCCAGCGGGTCCCTGAGACTTGTGCCGTGGAAGGCTAGCGCGGCGTCGACCACTTCCGCCTTGCGCGCCCGCATCGATGCGTCGGCGCCCGATCCGGATCCGACCCAATCTGCGCCACTGCCTCCGAAGAGTGCCGCACACAAAGCCGCTGCAACGGTGGAATTGCCGACACCGAGGTCGCCAAGGCAAAGCAGATCGGTGCCGCCGGCGATCGCCTCCATACCGAAGGCCATGGTGGCAGCGCAGCCGCGCTCGTCAAGTGCTGCGTCCTCGGTGATGTCGGCGGTCGGAATGTGCAGCGCTAGATCGAACACTTTCAGCCCGAGATCATTGGCGATGCAGATCTGATTGACCGCCGTACCCCCGGCCGCGCAAAGCTCGACGGCATTCGCCGTGGCAGCGACAGGCCGTGGCGAAATGCCGTGCCGAGCGACACCATGATTGCCGGCGAAGATCGCCACCAGGGGCCGGTTCACCGCCGGCGGCGCACGGCCGCTCCAGGCAGCGAGCCACGCGGCGATGTCCTCGATGCGGCCGAGCGAACCTTTGGGTCTGTCGGCCTTGGCAAACAGCGCACGGACGCGGGCTTCGGCCGCCGTGTCGGCCGGCGGCAGGGTCGCCAGGAGATTGCGAAAATCGTCGAAGGGCAGCGCACTGGTCATGTCGTTGGTGGTCATTCCCTGGAGTTGGTGAGCGGCATAGCCGCCTTGCTCGGCCGGCACAACTGCCTGCATTGACGCGAAAGCGGTTGCCGGCGGCGCAATCCGGAGGGCTTGCATTGACTTTGCTGTTACACCATGTGGAGGCGAGACAAGGGATTCCTGACGGGAACCCTGAGAGAATATTATGACGGCCATCGAATCCCCATGCATCCTGGTCTGTTCGATCGATATGAAAACCGGCTTCTGCTTCGGTTGCGGCCGCACGCGCGAGGAAATCGGCGCCTGGATCGAGATGACCCCTGAGATCCGCCGCAGCGTCATGGCCGAGCTGCCGGCCCGGCTGGAAACGGTTGAACGCAGACCGCGTCGGGAAACCCGCCGCACCCGCCTCGCGCGCGAACGCGACGCTCTCTCATGAGCCAGCTATGAACCGATTTTTCTGGGTTTTGATGATCGCGATCGGGGCAGGCGTGGTCCTGCTCATGTTCAACGATTCCGCGGGCAGCACATTCGGCGTCGAGAATGACGATTTCAGCCAGCTGATCTGGCTTGGCGCATTGGTCGCGCTCATCGGCGCCAGCCTGCTCAGATCAGGCAGACCCTTGGGCGCGATGGCCCGCAATCTCGGCACCTGGGGCGTCATCGCGCTCGCACTGATCGCCGGCTACCAGTATCGTTATGAATTGCAGGATTTCGCCAGCCGGGTAACGGCCGGCCTTGTTCCCGGCAGTCCGCTGGCATTGGGGCTTGAAGACGGCCATGCCACGGTGACCCTGGATAAGGCCGGCAATGGCCATTTCGAAGCGCGCATCATGGTCAATGGCACGCCGGTCCGGGCGGTGGTCGATACCGGCGCAACCAGCACCGTTCTGACCGCGCAGGACGCGCAAGCGGCCGGATTCAATCCAGCCGCTCTCAATTTCACCATACCGGTTTCCACTGCCAACGGCATGGCGCGCGCCGCCGCCGTGAGAACCGACGAATTGGCGATCGGCGGGATCGTACGCAAGGACATGCCGGTCATGATCGCCGCGCCCGGCATGCTCGGCCAGAGCCTGCTCGGCATGAATTTCATCGGCTCACTGTCCGGTTTCGACGTGCGCGGCGACCGCATGATCTTGCGCGATTGAACAGTCGGGTTGCTTCGGCGGCGCTCAGTGAGCGTTGAGCATCTCGACCGCTTGATCAAACCGGCCGTCCCGCTCCGCCCAGCGCAGGAAGCCCACGCGCTCCACTAATATCTCCTTGGGCGTCGGCTCCCGGCTGAACAGAGCCATCGCCTCGTCAATGAACGCACTGAGCGGCATATACTCGTCGCGCGTCGACTGGCCGGGCGTGAGTTCGGTGCGAACCGCGGGCGGCGCAAGCTCGATCACTTCGACCTTGCCCCTGAGTTGCTCGCGCAACGACACCGTATAGGAATGGATCGCTGCCTTGGTGGCATTGTAGGTCGGCGTGCCACTCAGCGGCACGAAGGCCAGGCCTGACGAGACATTGACGATCACGGCATTTTGCCGAACCGCCAGATGGTCGATCAGCGCGTTGGTGAGGCGGATCGGCCCGAACAAATTGGTGACGATCGTCTCCTCCGCGTCGCGCAGATCGCGGGCTCCGGTCAGATCCTCGCGGCGCATGATGCCGGCATTGTTGATGAGCACGTTGAGCGCCGGGTGCTCGGCGACTAAGCGCTTGGCAAATGCTGTGATCGCTCCTGGGTCTTCGACATCGCCGACCATGGCGTGCATGCCTTCACGCCCGGCGATCGTCCGCTCGAGCGCCTCCTTGCGCCGTCCCGCGACGATTACAGTGTTTCCAAGCGCATTGAAGTGCCGCGCCAGTTCCCGCCCGATCCCGGATCCGCCGCCGGTGATGAGGATCGTGTTTCCCGTCATTTTCATCGTTCTGTGCTCCATCTCTTCCAACGGCTCGGAATCAAACGATGCCACCGTTTGCAAAAACCGTTTGTCCGTTATTCCTGGCGCCGTCCCTGCTGCAGAGCGCCGCGTCGGCGATGTCGGAAGGGTCGCCGATGAGCTGATGTGGCGTACGCGCGGCGAAGCCGGTGATCTGCTCCGGGGTCTTCCTGTCAGTGAACAGGATAGAGTTGACGCCGCCCGGCGCCATCGCGGTTACGGAGATCATGCCCCCCGCGAAGAGCCATGGCGACATTCGCCAGCGCGGCTCGTTTCGGTGACACGTTCTGTCCAGACATATGATTTCCCTTCCTTGTCGAGCGGGCCTGTTCCTACCGGGCGATGCAGTCGACAGCTTGCCAACGCATGCGCAAAACTTGCTCGATCCTGCAGCCCACGTGATGTTTGTCCGCCCGCATGCTAGGATCGCCAGGATCGCGCCGCTGTAGGAGACATTGCATGGACGTCCTCAAACATGCCGTTCACACCTATGCCGCCCGCCATGCAAACCGGGATGGCTTGGCGCTGACGCCAGTGCCGGGTCTGAGGATGATGTGCGTCGAGTCACCACATGGCGACTTGCTTTCGGTCTATCGGCCGCTGGTTTGTCTGGTTCTGCAGGGTGCCAAGCGCATGACTGTTGGCAGGGAGCAGCAAGTCTTCACCGCCGGGCAGTCCGTGATCGTGAGCGCGGACATGCCGGTCGTCGGACGGATCGTGCAGGCAAGCCAGCGCGAGCCCTATCTGGCGGTCGCGGTCGAACTCGAGATGACGCTCCTGCTAGAGATCGCGGCGCAGTTGGGCAGCGTGCGTGCGCAGCGCCCGTCAGAGACACGCACCTTGTTCGCTGAAGACACCAATGCGCCGATTCTAGATTGCGCGGTGCGGCTAATGCGCTTGCTGGACCGACCGGATGCTACGTCGCTCCTGCGCCCCGGAATTATGCACGAACTGCATTATTGGCTCCTCTCCGGTCAGCACGGCGCGGCTCTGCGGTCGCTTGCGGATCCGGACGGCCACGCGAGCCGTCTCGCTGCGGCCATCGCGATTCTTAGAACCGAGTATCGATCGCGTGTCCCCGTCGAGCGCTTGGCGGCCGCAGCGGCGATGAGCCTTACGGCCTTTCACAAGCACTTCAAGCACATGACGTCACTGACGCCGGGACAGTATCAGAAGCGGCTTCGCCTAATCGAAGCACGCCGCCTCATGCTCGATGAAGGCTTTTCGGCAATCAGCGCTGGGTTCGAGGTGGGCTACGAGAGCATCTCGCAATTCACCTACGAATATCGCCGTACATTCCGGGCGCCGCCGAAGCGCGACGCCCTTCGCGTCCGGGACGCGGCACGCGGGATCAGAGAAGAAATGCAGGACGGCGAACGGGCGAGCGCCGCTTAGCTTGACCGGCTTGCCCATCTATCGACGGTCCCCTGGATTGCTGAACGACTGCGCAAGACGCGCAAACGGCCACATGGATATTGCGCGACCGAAAGTCAGGCTGCTTCGGCGTCAGCCCCGCCGAAATCGACTGCAGCGAAAGCCGCCTTCAGCACATCCGGTCCAGCGCCGGGCCTTGTCGCTTCGGTCGAAAGAATCTGCCGGTAGCGGCGCGCGCCCGGCAGACCGTGGAACAGGCCGACCATGTGACGGGTGACATGCCCAAGCCGCCCGCCCCATTCGATATGGCGTGCCGCATAATCCGCCATGGCATCGATCAGCGCGGCAAAATCGAACGCGTTGGGTGTATCGCCGTAAAACGCCGCGTCGACGTCCGCCAGAATGCCTGGCGTGTGGTAGGCGGCGCGTCCGAGCATCGCACCATCGACATGATCAATGTGGTCAAGCGCCTCTTCAAGCGATTGAATGCCGCCATTGATGCCGATGAATTTGTTTTGGTTTTTGGCTTTCAGCCGATAGACCCTGTTGTAGTCGAGTGGCGGGATGTCGCGGTTTTCCCTGGGGCTTAGCCCTTCCAGCCACGCCTTGCGGGCATGCACCCAAAGCGCGTCGGTGCCGGCCGCGAAAACTCCGTTCGCCAGCGCATCGAGCGCCGGCTCAGGGTCCTGCTCGTCGACGCCGATGCGACATTTGACGGTGACGGGAATGCTGACAGAAGCCTTCATCGCCGCGACGCAATCGGCGACAAGGAGCGGTGCTTTCATCAGGCAGGCGCCGAACGTACCCGACTGGACGCGGTCGGACGGGCAGCCGACATTGAGGTTGATCTCGTCATAGCCGAAGGCTTCGCCGATGCGGGCCGCCTCGGCAAGCTTCCGCGGATCGGAGCCGCCGAGCTGCAACGCGACCGGATGTTCCGTATCATCGAAGCCGAGCAAGCGCTCGCGCTCGCCATGAGTGACCGCGTTGGCCACGACCATCTCGGTGTAGAGCAATGCCCGGCGCGTCAATTGGCGATGGAGGAACCGGCAATGCCGGTCCGTCCAGTCCATCATAGGCGCCACGGCAAGTTTGTGGTTTATCTTATTCATTTCATCGTCTTTTTTCTGTCTCAGTCCGTCCAATGCCCGGTTGGAATGATTGGGTAATTTGACAGGTTCGCGCGCTCAACCGTGACCCTTATGCGATCTTACCGCCGCTATTGGAAGCCAACTGGCCATGGTACGCGCCCGCTGCGCGGCTCGACATGCTAATGGCTGACGCGCTCGATCTCGGCCGCTCGGATGAACTTATCCGCGATCTCACCGATGCTCACGGCGTGCCTCTTTTTCCTCGCTGTTCTGCTCCTCACCACCGTCGGGACGATTGATTGTCACCGTGCACGCAATCAGGGTGTTCCAATCCGGGCCATGTTCGATGATGTTATGAAGCTCGGAAATCTCTTCAAGATAATGTTCGATCGTAATCGGGCCGTTCTGGTGGCCGTAGACAAGAACCGCTTTCCAGCGCTTGTCACCATGCAGCGTTACCACGTTACTCATGCCGAATATCTCCTGCGGTCATCGAACAAATCCGGCTGCATTGCCGTGGGCCAAAAGGTAGCGGAACCGACCGGCATGCAGCCGGTTGAATCGGCATGAAGAGTCGTCCTCTGACAACCAGCAATGCAAGGCTACATCATGAGCATTCTGCAGAGTACCAAGAAAGCTGTCGAGCAGGTTACCGGTATCGCAAGACCGGGCAGGCAAGAAGTAACCGATCTTATAAGGCGGCGAAAAGCAAATGAGTTTTGGTTCAAGGATGATGGCCTGGTGCCCAATCATCCCTTTTGGCCGCTTGTCGTCTATCGGGGCGCCGTGAGGCTGCCCGAAGAATTTGATCCCGCAGCCGTCTTGGAGGAGCTTTTCGAGGCCAATGCGTGGGAGGACAGTTGGCGAAACGGCATCTACGACTACGTTCACTACCATTCGCGAATACATGAGGTGCTCGGGGTCGCGGCCGGGACGGCCAAAGTCCGGTTTGGAGGCAAAAAGGGACGAACCCTGTCACTGAAGGCCGGCGACGTCGCGGTTCTTCCGGCCGGCACCGGGCACCAATGTCTTTCGGCATCCGACGATTTTCTGGTTGTCGGCGCCTACCCTCCATTTGGGACCTATGACGAATGCACGACTGCCCAGGGAGCATGATGGCGCGCTGGCGACGATTCGGAAGGTAGGTCGTCCACGCAAGGATCCCGTCTATGGGAGCAAAGGCCCGCTTCTGCAAAGTTGGAAGAAGACCTGAAGCAGGCGCAGATCGATCGGAGACTCAGTAAGTACAGAACGCACGAGCGGGAAGTGCGCAGCTCAGGCTACCGGCCGAGCGCCGCGTTGCGCTCAACTGTCCGTCGGCGGCAGGTGAACGGCCAGCCGCAATCCGGCATTACGGCCGGACGGCCGGTGTCTCGACCAGAAGGCCGCGGGCCCGCTCCGTCAGGTGGAGTTCCAGGTCGACGAGTTCGGGTGCGTCGAAGGTGAAGGGCTCGGCCCTGACCCGATCATGCAGTTGCGCAGGCGAACCGACCGTCTGCCACTCTAGTCGGTAGAGCGGATAGCCGGTCGGATGCGCCTGCGGGATGACACTGCCGCCGAGCCGTTTGCCCCAGTTGTCGTCGTGGCAGGAGGCGCAGGAGAGCTCGAGCTGGCCTATGCGGCTCTGGAACAGACGCCGGCCGTTGTCGCGGAACGGCGCGAGCCGGGCGTCGGTCGCCGGTGTGATTGGCATGCCGCGCGACTGATGCGCCACATAGGCCGTCAGGGCGAGCAACGCGTCAGACTCCGGCGCGAGCGGCTCGGCCTGTTGCCGCTCCGCGCGGCAGGAGTTGATGCGCCCGGCAAGGTCGATCGGCCGTCCCGTCACCGCGTCAAAGGCCGGGTAGCGGGCGGCAACCCCGCGCCCCGTCTGGCTGGCATCGTCATGGCAGCCGGCGCAGGCGACATCCGCCCTGCCCTCCGCCTGTTGAGGGCATCGCGTTGAAAGTACGCCAAACTACGCAAAGGGAGAACAAACGGTGAATTTGGTGGGCGCTCGTTTTGAAAGGTGCCCCGGCTTCCTCGTCTTGTCAGAACGAACAGGAAGATTGCGCCCAACTGCGGACGTTTGACTTCTTCCACATAACTTCCGCTCCGCCGACGGCGCTATGGCGCGGGACAATCCGCCCCGGTCTCGGCCCAGCGACGAATAAGTTCGCCGAAAACCTGCTGCGAACCGGGAACAGGTTCGCGTCCCGCACCGGGCTCCCATCCCCAGCCCACCAGACTGTCCTCGGCCATATGGTCGACGATCTGGTCGACGGTCTTCCCGCCGTTGCGCGCCGGGTCTTTCAGTTGCTGGCAAATCTCTCCCAGTGTCTTGCCGACCCAGGCCATCTCGATCGGCGCCACATGCCAAAGCGGATGGCCGGGAATGCTCTTGATCGTTTCAGCCTGGCCAACGACCTCGACATTGGCCGCTCCGTGGCATGTACCGCACATCATGCCGGGCATGCCGAGGTCGCCCTCGCCGCGTGACACCGGTGGCTCATGCACGCGCATCTCCATGCCCTGCAGGGGTTGATCGCCCGCCGGGTGGCAATTGACGCAGCGTGGATGCTGGATCACCTTGCCGGCTTCCTCGAAAAGCGCCCGAGAACGCTCCGCATTGTCGGCGATTGGCTCGAACTCCGACGCCGCCCGAAGCGTCGTGGCCGCGGCATCCGGCTGGTCCTGAGCCACCGACATCGTTGAAACGACCGCGGCCAGGCTCAACGCCGACACGACAAGGCCGATCGAAGCGGCTTTGGACTTGACCATTCTCATCATGACACGCCGCCTGCTGGAACGATCGGAAGGCGGCGAACCGGGTTGCCGGTGAGACGGCGCCAGGCATTCGCAACGGCGGGACCGATTGGAGGCACCCCCGGCTCGCCAACGCCGGTCGGCTTCTCCGTCGAGGCGATGACGGCAACCTCGACCTCCGGCATCTCGTCGATGCGCAACGAGCGATAATCGTGGAAATTCGACTGCACGATCTCGCCGCCTTCGCCAAGCGTGATCTCGTCAAACAGCACGGCGCCGAGGCCATAGCCGATACCCCCTTCCATCTGCGCCGCGATGACATTGGGGTTGATCGCGACGCCGCAGTCCACCGCACACCAGACCTTGTGGATGCGTGGTATTCCACTGTCGGCTCGCGAGATCTCGACGATCTGCGCGACATAGGTGTTGAAGCTTTTGACCACTGCGACGCCCCACTCATGCCCTTCGGGAACCGGCGAGCCCCAGCCGGCCATCTCGGCGACCCTCGTTAGGGTACCGACGTGACGGGGCTCGTTCGCCAGGAGCGCCAGCCGGCCTTCGACCGGATCCTTGCCGACCTTCTGCAAAAGCTCGTCGACGAAGGTTTCCACCGCAAAGCCCGTATGGGTGTGGCCAACCGAACGCCACCACAAGGGCGGCACCGTGAGTTCCACATTGTGGGAGACGACGCGCAGATTATCGATCGAATAGGGAAGGTTGGACGCGCCTTCGACCGACGTTTCGTCCAGATCGGCCTTTTGCTGGATCGATTGGCCGACGATGATCTGATCCCAGGCTGTGATCTTGCCGTCGGCGTCGATCGTTCCCTTCATCTTGTGCAGATACATGGGCCGATAGAAGCCGCCGCGTATGTCGTCTTCGCGCGTCCACATATGCTTCAACGGACGCGAGCCGTCCGTCGCCTTGAAGACTTCGGCCGCCTCCTGCATGTAAGGCGAGCCGAATTGGGCCCGCCGGCCGAAGCTCCCACCGGCGAACTGCGTGTGCAGCCGCACCTTTGACGGCTCAACGCCGAGAATCTTCGCCGCGGTCGCCTCGTCCGAGCCAGGAAATTGCGCGCCGCTGTAGATGTCGAGCGATTCGTCTTCGGCTTTCACGAACACGGCGTCCAGCGGCTCCATCGGAGCATGGGCCAGGAACGGAAAGACGATTTCGGCTTCCAGGCTCTGCACGCCGTCGGCCGAAGAGGCCTTGTCCACGTCGCCTCTGTTCGCTGCCTCCAAGCCTTTTTCCCCGAATTTCCGGGCAAAGTCAGCGGCGAGCGCCTCGGTCGAGCGCTTCTCCGCCTTGGAGAGATCCCAGTCCACCTTGAGGGCGGCGCGTCCCTTGAGCGCGGCGAAGGTGTTGTCGGCATAGACCGCCACGCCCTGCGGCACCTGTTTAATGTCGACCACGCCCGCGACTTTGCGCGCCTCGGTGTCGTCGAACGATTTTACCGTTGCGCCGAAATGAACGGGGTGCGCGACAAGTGCGATAAGCATGTCGTCAGCAAGGACGTCGAGCGTGTAGACGGCCTGGCCGGTCGTTTTCGCTACCGTGTCGAGTTTCGGCAGGTCCTTGCCGATGAGCACGAAATCTTTCGGATCCTTGAGCTTTGGTTCAGCCGGCGGCGTCCGGGCGGCCGCCTTGTCGGCCAACGCCCCAAACCCGCTTTCCTTACCCGACGCATGCTTTATCCGTCCCTTCGACACGGTGATTTCTTCGGCCGGAACGCCCCATTCCTCCGCGGCGGCCGCCACCAGCATGGCGCGCACCGTAGCGCCCGCCTGGCGGAACTGGTCGTAGGAATTGGCGATGGAAGACGAGCCGCCGGTGCCTTGCAATCCAAAGGCCAGGTTGGCGTAGATCTTGTCGTCAGCCGGCGAATGGACCGCGCGCATCTGGCTCCAGTCGGCATCTAGTTCTTCGGCGACGATGGTTGCGAGGCCCGTGTATGGCCCCTGCCCGAATTCGATGTGTTTCGACAGGACCGTTACCGTATCGTCGGCGGCGATCTTGACGAAGGTGTTCATCTCGATCAGGTCGCCGGCGCCGCCCGCAGGATCACCTCGTATGACGCCTGCGGCGAAAACCTTCGGCGCTATCGCGAAGCCGATGACGAACCCGGCGCCTGAGAGGAAGCCGCGGCGTGTGGTGATGATTGGATGGATCGTCATCGCTCAGCCCTCCAGAGTGCCGGCGGCGTCTTTGATCGCCTGACGGATGCGATGGTAGGTTGCGCAGCGGCAGATGTTTCCTGTCATCGCGGCGTTTATGTCGTCGTCCGTCGGCTTCGGCGTGGATTGAAGAAGGGCTACGGCCGACATGATCTGTCCGGACTGGCAATAGCCGCACTGCGGGACGTCGATCGCGATCCATGCCTTGCGGACGGCTTCCGCCTCCACTCCGCTTACGGCTTCGATCGTGGTGATCTCAGAGCCTTCGACGGTCGATATCGGGGTGACGCATGAGCGGCGCGGCATGCCGTCGAGATGAACCGTACAAGCGCCGCATTGTGCGATGCCGCACCCGTATTTGGTGCCCATTAGTCGTTCGAAGTCTCGGATGACCCATAGGAGCGGAGTATCGGGATCACCGTCGAAAGTCCTGTTTTGGCCGTTTAAGGTGAAGCTGACCATGGGATTGAGCCTCCGTATTTGCGTACCGCTCATTGTTTTGCATGGGGGTTATCTGGCGCTATTTCTCCGGAGGTCAAAAAAATAATGGGGACACGCGTGGCAACCGGGCGCCGCGTCGGCCCATGCCGACGCGCTGGCCACGAGCCCCGCAAACAGAACGGGCGCGAACGATCGTCCACCGAGCCTGTTCTTCGCGCGCCCTACGTCATGCGAGGTCATGGTTTTTCAACGGCAGCGTGCGGATGCGCTTTCCGGTGGCGGCGAAGATCGCATTGAGGACGGCCGGCGCAGCGACAGCGATAGTCGGCTCGCCGACGCCGCCCCAGAAGCCACCGGACGGCAGTATGATCGTCTCCACTTCCGGCATCTCGGCCATGCGCAGAACCTCGTAGCTGTCGAAGTTCTCCTGCTCCATGCGGCCGCCATTGACGGTGCACTCGCCGTAGATGCAGGAGGAAAGGCCGTAGACGAAGGAGCCCTCGACCTGCCGCTCCACTTGTGCGGGGTTGACGACATGACCCGGATCGGTGGCCGCTACGATGCGGTGGATCCTGAGCTGCCCGTCGGTGACCGAAACCTCCGCTGCCGCCGCCACATAACTGCCGAAACCCATGATCTGCGCCAGGCCGCGGTGAACGCCGGCCGCGGGCGGGGTGTCCCAGCCGATCCGTTCGGCAACCGCCTCCAGCACGGCGAGATGCTTCGGATGCTTGGCCATCAGCTTGCGGCGGAAGGCGAGCGGGTCGACGTCGGCCGCATGGGCGAGCTCGTCCATGAAACACTCGACGTAGAGCGCGTTCTGGTTGAGGTTCACGCCGCGCCAAAAGCCTGGCGGGATCGGCGGGTTGCGCATGGCATGGTCGACAAGCAGATTGTCCACCGTATAGCCAAGCGCGCCTTCCGTGCCGGCGAGGACGAGGCCCTGAAAGACCACCGGGTCCATACCGTTCTGCATGCCTTCCGGGCGCACCGCGGCAAGGATCGACTGGCCGGATATGCGCATGTGCAGTGCGGTCAGGTTGCCGTCCGGGTCGAGCGCGCCCGTCAGGCGGCATCGCGTGGTCGGGTGATAGGCGCCGTGCAGCATATCCTCTTCGCGCGACCACATGAGCTTTACCGGCGTTCCCGGCACCTGCTTGGCAATGCTGACCGCCTGGCGCACATAATCCTGGAAGTTGCCGCGCCGGCCGAAGCCGCCGCCGAGATGGATCTTGTGCACCTCGCATTGCTGCACCGGCAGGCCGGCGGCTTCGGCCGCTGCAGCAAGGCTCGCCTCGCCGTTCTGGGTCGGTACCCAAACCTCGCAGCGCTCCGGCGTATAGAGCGCCGTCGCGTTCATCGGCTCCATCGTCGCGTGGTTCTGATAGGGGAACGCATAGGTCGCCGTGACCGTCCGGCCGGCTGCGGACAGGGCAGCACCGGCGTCACCTTGCTTGGCGCCGATGAAGGCGTCATTTGCGCCGAGCCCCTCTTCGAGCATCGCCGCGATCGACGCGCTGGTGACCTGCCTGTTGGGACCTTCGTCCCAGACGACCGGCAAGGCGTCGAGAGCGGTCTTCGCCCGCCACCAGGTGTCGGCGACAACCGCAACGGCGGTCTCGTCGACCTGAACGACGGTGCGCACGCCGGGCATGCCTGCGACCGCCGCCGCGTCGAAGCTCTCCACCTTGCCGCCGAAATACGGGCAGGCCCGGATCGCCGCGTTGAGCATGTTCGGCAGCTTGAGATCGACGCCATAGACCTGGCTGCCGTTGAGCTTGTCTGCCGTGTCAAGCCGCGGCAGCGGCTTGCCGGCTATGGTCCAATCCTTCGGGTCCTTCAGCGTGACATTGGCGGGCGGCGTCATGTGGGCGGCGGCGGCGGCCAACTGTCCATAAAAGGTGGCGCGATCCGATGCCGCATGCGTGACAATGCCCATCCTTGCGGCGCATTCGC
The DNA here is from genome assembly GCF_040318085.1 of Mesorhizobium sp. M1322. NCBI lineage: Bacteria > Pseudomonadati > Pseudomonadota > Alphaproteobacteria > Hyphomicrobiales > Phyllobacteriaceae > Mesorhizobium > Mesorhizobium sp. M1322. Next base: position 45,992 of record NZ_JAMYLP010000024.1, on the reverse strand, counting down.
TGGCCGGTACGCCCCATTCGGCGGCCGCGGCGGCAATCAGCATCTCGCGCGCAACGGCGCCACCAATGCGCACGTATTCATGCGATTCGCGGATGCCGCGGCTGCCGCCGGTCGAGAAATTGCCCCACACGCGGTCGCGCGCGAGGTTCTGGGCCGGCGACGGATATTCGGTCGTGACCTTGGACCAGTCGCAATTCAGCTCCTCGGCGACGAGTTGCGCCAGGCCGGTCAGCGTCCCCTGCCCCATCTCGGAACGGGCGATGCGGATGACGACCGTATCGTCGGGCCTGATCACCACCCAGGCATTGATCTCCGGCGCCGTCTCGGCGCCCTCGGCAAGTGCCGGCTTGATGAACGGCACGTTGAATCCGAGGGACAGGCCGCCAGCCGTGGAGGCCGCGCCGATGATGAAGCTGCGGCGGGAGATGGAAATTATGGCGTTCATGACTATTCTCCTCAACCGCGCTGCGTGGCTTCGCCGCTTTTGGCGGCCAGCTTGATCGCGGCGCGCACCCGGTTGTAGGTGCCGCAGCGGCAGATATTGGTGATCTCGGCGTTGATGTCCTCGTCCGCAGGGTTCGGGTTCTGCATGAGCAGACCCGCCGCGGCCATGATCATGCCGGCCTGGCAGTAGCCGCATTGCGGCACGTCGAGCGCCAGCCAGGCCTGCTGGACCGGATGTGAACTGTCCGGCGAAAGCCCCTCGATGGTGGTGATTTGCTGGTCCGGCTCGACCGCGCTCACCGGAAGCACGCACGAGCGCGTGGCGACGCCGTCTATATGGATGGTGCAGGCGCCGCAGGCGGCAACGCCGCAACCGTACTTCGTCCCGGTAAGCCCAATCTGCTCGCGGATCACCCACAGCAGCGGCGTGTCCGGATCGACCTCGATATCACGGGGCGTGCCATTGATGATCAATCTGGCCATTGTACAATCCTTTCGATCAAAGGCTGGCGAGGACCGCCGACCGGCTGCCGCCGGCATGGTCTGGCGGCAAAGGCCGGAAGTCCCGGCTAGCGACGAGGCCAAGTTAGGCGGAAGCTGTCGCAGAACCTTGTCCCGAACACCGGCAGTTCATCGCAAGCTGTCGCAGGCGCAGCGCTCTGATACACTTCGTTACACTTCTCACGTTTTGTTGATGCCCGGCGCGATTGCAGCGATGGTGCGGAAGGTGATCATCCGTGTAGACGCAAACTAGATATCGTCGATACTGGCTGACTATTCAGTGGCGGCCTTGGAGCATTGCATGGAAGTGGCGCAGCACATCGCGGTCGTCGACGACCACCGGGACATCCGCGACCTCGTGGGGAAATATCTCACCCAGCAAGGTTATCGCGTCAGCGTCGCCGACAGCACGGCCGCGCTCAAGCGGCTGCTCGACCGGAGCCTGCCCGATCTCATCGTCCTCGACGTCATGATGCCTGGCGAGGACGGCCTTGCGGCCTGCCGCCACGTGCGCGGGACGGTCGACGTTCCTATCATCTTTCTTACCGCCATGGCCGAGGAGATCGACCGGATCGTCGGCCTCGAGATCGGGGCCGACGACTACCTGACGAAGCCGTTCAATCCCCGGGAACTGCTGGCGCGGATCAAGGCCGTGCTCAGGCGCGTCCACAGCCTGCCGCCGCAGCGCGGTCGTCTCAAATCGACCGCGCGGCGGTTCGACCGCTGGACGCTGAATGTAGGCCGCCGCGAGCTGGTCGGGCTCGACGGCGTGGCGGTCGCGCTCAGCACGGCTGAGTTCCGCCTTCTCACCGCCTTCATCGAGCATGTCGGGATCGTGCTCAGCCGGGATCAGCTGCTCGACCTCACGGTTGGGCGCACGGCCGACGGTTTCGACCGGGCCGTCGACAACCAGGTGAGCCGGCTGCGCAAGAAGATCGAGGCGGACCCGAAGAGTCCGATGCTGATCAAGACGCACTGGGGCGGCGGCTACTGCTTCACGGCCGAGGTGGCCCAGGCATGATGCTGTTGTGGAGACGCAGCCTGGCGGCCCGCTTCCTCATGCTGGTGCTGCTTGCGCTCGCCCTGTCGCAGGCTATCACCTTCCTGATCTCGTGGGACGAGCGCGGACAGGCCCTGCACGCGGCGGCCAAAGGCGAGTTCGTTAGCCGCACGTCCTCGCTTGCGCTTCTGCTGGACACCACGCCGCCCCCGCTTCGGCCCGACATCCTTAACGTCAGCGGCACGGCCTATACGCGTTTCTGGACCTCCGATAACGGACCGAACAATCCGCTCGCCTGGCAGCAGGAAGCCTTCACCGAGTTCGCCAAGCCGCTGCCAGGGATTGCCGGCAAGTATGCCGCCTCCATGAACGGGCAGGCCTCGACCGCAGTCAAGGCAGCCGACCCTTCCGTGCCGCCGCGCATGCTGGATTTGTCCGGCAATGGCAGGCCCTTCTCTCGGCCGGCCAAGTTTCTTTATATGGACGCCGCCCCAAACGGCATGGGCCTTTCCGTCCGCCTCGAGGACGGCACCTGGTTGAATGCCGCCTACGCCAAGGCGATGCCGAACGCCTTCTGGACGACGCAATCGGCAATATCGCTGGCGCTCACCGCACTCATCCTGTCCGCCATAGCGATTTTCGGGGCGCAGGCAATCGCGCGTCCGCTGCGACGGCTCGCCAATGCCGCTGAACTGTTCGGACGCGGCGAGGCCGTGCCGCGGCTGCCGGAATCCGGGCCGGACGACATCCGCCAGACCGCCGAGGCGTTCAACCGCATGCAGGAGCGCCTGCAGCGCTTCGTCGAGGACCGCACGCGCATGCTGGCGGCGATCAGCCACGACCTGCGCACGCCGCTGACCTCGCTCCGGCTGCGCGCGGAATTCGTCCAGGATCACGATCTCCAGGAAAAGATGCTGAAGACCATCGAGGAGATCCAGTCGATGACGGAAGCAGCGCTCGCCTTCGCGCGCGAGGACGCCGCGGTTGAGGAGACGCGAACAGTCGATCTTTCGGCGCTGGTCGGCAGCCTCTGCGACGATCTCGCAGAGCTAGGCCAGAACGTCACCGTCAGCGACGGGCCAAAGGTGCTGTACCGCTGCCGGCCGGACTCCCTGCGCCGGGCAATCCGCAACCTCGTCGAAAATGCCGTCCGCTACGGCGAGCAGGCCAAGGTGAGCCTAGTCCGGAGTGCCGAGAGCCTGGACATCGTAGTCGAGGACGCCGGGCCCGGCATTCCGCAAGGCGACATGGAACAGGTGTTCGCCCCCTTCTTCCGCCTGGAGCAGTCGCGCAACCGGGAGACCGGCGGCGTCGGGCTCGGCCTGTCAATTGCCCGCGCCATCGCCCGTCACCATGGCGGCGACATCGTGCTGGAAAACCGGAGCAACGGCCTTCGTGCGGTCATCCGGCTGCCGCTCATCGACATGGCCAAGCAGCTTGCGCCGGCGCCCGTGCCTGACACGAAACCTCCGACAGGATTGCGATCCCGAAACCGTCCGGCGATCGGAACTCCCGCGCTGCCGCGGCATAATTAGATCATCGCTGTCGCAACGAAGGACAAGTCACGACCGGCATCCCCCCGCGCCTCTTCGACCCAGCCGCCGCTCTCGCTGCTGAGCGGCTGGTCCTGCCGGAAGCTTCCGGCCACCAGCAAAGCCCCTCCCCCAACGTTCCGCAGAGGTCATCCGATGAGCCATTCACAAGCCACGACACGCAACCACGTTATTTCCGTTGGAGTTGCGACCGCATCCCTGGCGACGTCCATCACGCGAGCGTGTCCGTCCCTGGCTGCGCTCTTGGCAGCCGGCGGTCTGCTGTTGCCGGGCGCCGCTTCCGCGCAGCAGGCCGACGGCGAGCGGCTGTTCCGGCAGCGCTGCGAGGCCTGCCACAGCCTTGAGCCCGGCCAGAACAGAGCCGGCCCGCATCTGTCGGGCGTCGTCGGCCGCACGGCCGGCAGCGTCGAGGGCGCCCGCTATTCGGCCGCGCTGCGAGAGTCTGATATCGTCTGGGATGGCGGCACCCTCAATACCTTCCTCGCGGCGCCACGCCAGATGGTTCCGGGCACGTCGACGACAGTGGGCGTTCCCAACGCCGCCCAGCGTGCCGCGATCGTCGGCTATCTGGAAGGTGCGGTCGCGCAATAGTGTCCGCTGATGAAACCAACGTGCGTGCGTAGCCCTGTTCAATCGACCTGCCCAGAGTATCCGCGAAGCTGTGAGTACCGGCGGATCTGCTCAGGGGTAAGCAATTCGGCCATCTCGAGATGATAGCGCAGGTGCGCTGCCCGTAGCGCGCCCTGCACCTCGGCTATGGCTTTTGTCATTTCAGCGAGGTGCGCCGACGTCATCTTTCGTTCGGAAAACAAGCGGTCCAGTTCGGTCTCTTTCTCGATGACTAGTCTTCCGAGCGAGATCGTTTCTGCCTTCATCTGATCCAGCAGGGCCTTGATCCGCAACGCCTGTTCATCGGTGAGGCCAAGAGCATCCCAGAGTTCGAGGACATGTGATGGACCCGGATAGGAATTGAGTTCGGCCGCCAGCGCCAGACCCATCCCTCGCCCGGCCAAAAGATCAGCCATCTGCTCGCCCGAGAGCGCTTTCACGCGGCATTTCTCCATCCCGGAATAAGACGAAGTGGCTGGATCCTTTCCTTCAGCGGCCTTGTGATGGTTGATGCTGCCATGCTGCTGTGCCATCCCGTAAGGGACGGCAAGAAAAGTCAGCATGAGGGACAGCACGGCAATGCGGTTCATCGAGCGATCTCCGGCGTTTCTTCTTGCGACGTTTGACACAGCCGCAGGAACTGAAACATGATTGCGATCATGTCGGATCTCCTCTTCGAGCGATTCCTTGAACTCGCGGAACGCGAGCAATCTCTCCCTGCCGCCAGCGTCCTGTTTCGTATGGACGACCCGGTGCTGTCGCTCTTCCTGGTTACCGCAGGAGAACTGCGCCTTGTCCGGGTACTTCCTGACGGGTTCCAGCTGACGTTGCAGCGTGCCGGCTCCGCTTCGATCCTGGCCGAGGCTTCGCTGTTTGCGGACCGGTACCATTGCGATGCGTTGGCAGCCGAGGCATCGATGGTGCGCGCCGTGCCGATCACCAGGGCCATGGCGGTGCTCGAAAGTGATCGTGAACTGGCCTCTGCACTGTTGCGACACTTGGCAGGCGAGGTTCATCGGACGCGGACACGAGCCGAGATATTATCCCTGAAATCCGTCGCGGCGAGAGTTAGTGCCTGGATGGCATGCAACGGCGGCGTCTTGCCGCCCAAGGGACGTTGGCATCACGTTGCGTCGGAGATCGCCGTTACGCCGGAGGCGTTTTATCGGGAGCTTGCCTGTCGGCGATGATGTGCCGCCACAATGCGGCTCATCGTGCGGAGGATTCCCGCCGCGCGAAGACGCGGTTCAGCTCGTCGTGGCGACGGCGCATGTCGTCCGGCCAGCGCGACTTGATGTAGGACAAAGCCGCGATGATTTCGGCATCGGTCAGGATTCCCCCGAAAGCTGGCATCCGCGTTTTGTAATCCTTGAGGTTGGCGGCTTCAGCAACGCCGAGTTTAGTTATCCTGAAAAGCAGCGTGTCCGGGTGGTGCCAGGTGTGACCGCTTTCGTCGTGCGGCGGCGCCGGAAGGAATCCATCCTTGTCCTGCGCTTTCCACTCGGGTTGACCTTCGAGGTTCCTGCCATGGCAAGAGGCGCAATGCGCCACGTAAACGGCCTCGCCGCGCGCGATGACACTGGCATCGTCGGGCTTGAGGATCCCGCCCGACTTACCGCCGAAAACAAGAACCACACAGACCGCCACCAAGGCGGCGAGAGCAAGCGTAAGCGCCAGCTTTCCAATCACCCTACGATCCCCTGTGTCACCGCTTCAACGACCGAGTTCGGTCCAGTTCGCGCCGCCGTCGGTGCTGGCCAGGATGTCACCTTGGTGAGACGCGACAAATATCCGATCCTTGTCCGTTGGATCGACCGCGAGGTGCAGCAGGATTCGGTCACTAAAGCCGCTGGAAAGGGGCGCGAAGTTCAGAGCAGCCTCCGCGGAACGGACAAGTCCTCGTCCCACCACGAACGCGTAGACGGAACCGTCGGCCGTCACCTCAACGAGACTGACTGGCGCGCCATCGACGATCGTTTCCCAAGTTTGACCCCCGTCCCTGCTGACCGACAGGCCTCCTTCAGTCGCGGCGTAAATCGTGTCGGCGTCCTTTGCCGATGCGGCGAGGTCGATCAGCTTTTCGGGCAGCGGTCCAACCACCGACCATGTCTTCCCGGCATCGCGGCTCACCTGTAGGCGGCCATAGGCGCCGTAGAGAACCTGAGGATCGGCCGAGCTGACCGTCATCTGGTGAAAGTCGACCGGGCCGTCTGCTCCCGGCGAAACCTGATTCCAGGTAACGCCGTTGTCGGCTGAGGCGATAAACCCGAGATTGCCCCCACCCGCCGGGTGCCCGCTGGCGTAGAGCGACCTCGGGTCGGATGGGTCCGGCGTGAACCCCATAAAATCCTGCACCGGCGAAATGAGCTCTGCCTTTCCGTCCGACCCGGCGCGAAAGAGGCCGTGGTGGGTCGCTATCAGGAGCTTGCCGGAATTCTCCCTATCTACGGCCAGCCCGTGGATGTGGGTATGCTCCTTCAGTTGCGAAACCGAGACGGCCTCGGCTCCTGCAGCCGATCCGGTCGACGTCGCCGCAATCAGACTCGCGACGAAAATTCCCAGGAGTTGTTTCATCTCGCCGCCTCCAACTTCGCCCTTGCATCATGACAGGCATGATATCAGGGCCGGGATTTCGGTGCATCTGACAAGTCTGCGCAGCCCAGCCCGCCGTCTGACCGACGCGGAGCCGGGTCGCGCAATTGCGCCGCCGATGTCAAGGTCGCCGCGACCGCTTTGTTGCAGTGCAACCAAAAGTGAACGCAACTGCCTGCTGCGATGTCCACGATTTCGGTTTTACATCAGGCCGAGCACTGCTCCGGCGACGACCAGATAACGCGAGATCTTCGCGACTGCGACGATTGCGACAAAGCTCCATAGCGGCTCGCGCAAAACCCCAGCGACCACAGTCAGCGGATCGCCGATGATCGGCATCCAGCTTAACAAGAGCGACCATCTTCCATAACGGCGATACCAAGTCATGGCGCGGTTGAGCGTCGCGGGGCGCAGCGGAAACCAGGGCCTGTCCCGGAAGCGTTCGATCCCTCGACCAAGCCCCCAGTTCACTGCAGAACCCAGGACGTTGCCCGCGCTGGCGATAACAACCAGCATTGCGGGCGAGAAGGAGCCCATAGCGAGGAGCCCTGCAAGGGCGGCCTCCGACTGCGCCGGAAGGATGGTTGCCGCGGCGAAGGCAACAAGAAACAGGCCGCCGTATACGGCAAACACATCCATCTATGTTTCGCTTTGCGGAAAGGCTTCAGGGTTGCACATCGATCACGACCATCAGTCCGCCACCGCCCTTCTCTTCGACATTGTTGTTGGTCGTATGATGCCCGATATGGCAGTGGATCAGCCATTTTCCTGGGCGACGTGCCTGCCAGACGACATCGTAGCGTTGCCCTGGTCCGACGTTGACTGTGTCGGCGAGGAAACGCGCCGTCTCCGGGATAGTCTCGCCGTCGCGGGCGACAACTTCGAATGGACCGCCATGGATATGCATCGGATGGATAAACCCATTGTTGGTGCCAATGAAGCGCACCTTCAGAGTTTCGCCGACCTTCATCCTGATCGTGTCCGTTGACGGATAGGCGCGGCCGTTGATGGTGAAATAATTCGGCTGCCCTCCGTCCATCGGCATCGACGGAAAAGTCAGGCCCTCCCGCATCAGCCATTCCTGAAGCTGAATAACATAGTCGCGGTCTGCCGCAATCTCGTCCTGGGGATTGGCGGGGTCGATGATCAGTGCGCCGTAGAGTCCGAGCGCCTGCTGGCGGTCGACATGGTCATGCGAGTGATAGAAGTAGGTCCCCGATTGGCCCGCTGTGAATTCATATCGATAGCTGCCGTCGGGCGGGATCGGCTCCTGCGTGATCTCGGCCGGGCCATCCATTTCGTTCGGCAGGATCAAGCCGTGCCAGTGCAGGGTCGTGCTCTCCGGCAGGCGGTTCGTGACGTTGATGCGCACCCGGTCGCCTTGCCGGATATGCAGCCGCGGGCCCGGAACCTGACCGTTGATCGCATAGGCATCGACTTTCACGTCCGGCAGGATCGCCCAGCGGATGACCGAGGTTTCCAGGTCGAACACCTTCACCCCGTTCTCCGTCCTGGCTTCCAGTTCCCGGTCGCCGCGAACTTCCAGGCCATGGCTGGCCGTGATCAGGCGAGGATGCACGGCGGCCATGTCCAGCATCGCTGCAGCCGGCGTGTCGCGGTCCATGATCATGCCGGGTGGCATGATGGCGCCGCCGACGTCTCGCGCGCTGAGCGTGAGGTTCACCCAATTGGCCGGAGCGATCATGCCGAGCGCCAGCGCCAGTACGGACACGCCGCCGAAGGCCGCGAGTTGCGGTACAGTTGCATCCGGTTCCATGCCGTGACCGCCATGCGGATCACGCGAGCCGCCATTGTCATGGGAGGAGCCATGGCCGGATCCATGATAGCCGGCCCCCGGATGACCGCCTTGGCTGCCATGTCCGGGGTTGGCATGTTCGTGGAGGCGCGCGTGAGGGTGATTGTGCCCCGCCATCCCGGCTTCCGAGCCGTCATACGCGTGCTCGCGCCCGCCTACCGCCCTGTCGAATTCCGGTTCGCGTTCGGTCATCAGCCCGTGCTTCAGGCCACGGGCCACCATCCATACGTTGGCAGGATATGCGGTGATGAATCCAACGATCACGCCGAACGACATGACACCCCAGAACAGGAGCTCGGTCGGCTCCATGGCCCGCATGTCGCTGCCCATCATGAGGAAACTCATGACCGGCGCCATGCCCGCCATCATAAAATTCATGCTGATGAATTCCGGCATGAAGCTCTTGCGGACATTCTCCCAATAGGTGCCGCCCATCATCGATTTCATGAACAGCGACTGGAAGATGAACAGGCCGAATGCGAATCCGGCAACATACTCAACGATGAGATCAATCCACATCGGCAGCCCAAGCGCAGCGGTGATTGCCGCCGCGAGGATGATGCCGGTGGCGTCTCCGGCCACACAGTGGATCGTCGAGCCGACGCCTTGCTTCCAGAGCGGCTTGGTGAACGCCTCGTGTTCGCCCGGCCGCGGCTCCTTGTCGGCCAGCACGTAAATCAGCAGCCCCAGCGGTCCCATATAGAGCGTGACCAGGATGAAGCCCCATTTCATCACCACGGGTTCGGGATTGTTCCGGAACTGATCCCACGCCACGTAAGCCGTGCTGAGGGCCGCTAGAACGAACCAGACTGCAAGAAAGTAGTCGACGGGCTGTACGAACACTGAAGAACTCCTGTCGGTTTTCTCTCCACTGACGTAGGGCGACGGACTGTTTCGGCCGCCTCCTTGAACGCGCCGCGTCATAGGCCGCTCCCCTGGAACTCCGGAGATGATGTTGGCGGCGAAACCATGCGTAACCCTTCCAGTTGCTGGAAGGTCAAGTTGCCGTCCAGCCATCGCCGATCCGTCGTTTCCAAGAAAGTCAACCGAGAATGAGTTCCATGGGCGTTCTCGCTGCTTGACTCCTCGCTTTTTTCGCGGCAGTTTTCGATCAATAGGTCAGACCAATTTACCGATCCGAGATCAGCCGGATGATTCTGTTGAAGTAGAACTGGGTGACAATGCCGATCCAGACCGTTGAACCGCGTCGACTTTACCGACAGATCGCCGATCAGCTCAGGCAGCTGATCGACGCGGGCGAATTCGCAGTCGGCGATCGCCTGCCGACCGAGCGCGAACTGGCCGATCAGCTTGGCATCTCCCGCCCGACCGTCCGTGAAGCGCTGATCGCGCTCGAGGTCGAGGGGCGCATACGCATTCGCGTCGGCTCCGGCATCTACGTTACCGACCGGCCGCGGGCCGAGGTTTTGACGGCAGAGATGGATGAAGGCCCGTTCGAGCTGTTGCGGGCACGCGAGTTCATAGAAGGGGCGATCGCCGCCGAAGCCGCCCTCCATGTTCGGCCAATCGACATCAAACATATGGACGACGTGCTGCGCCGCATGGAGGACATACCACACCCGACCAAGATGACGATCGCGCTCGACCGAGAGTTCCATACGATGGTGGCGGGCATTCTCGGAAACGCCGTCTTGGTGCGCTGCATCGGCGAGCTTTTCGACCAGCGCATGAACCCATATTTCGAACGCTTGTCGAGCTATTTCGAGAACAGGGATTCCTGGCGGGTCGCCGCGGAGGAGCATCGCGCGGTGCGCGACGCGATCGCGGCGCGTGACCCTGAACGGGCCAAAACCGCCATGCAGCAACATCTACGTCAGTCGCAACTGAGATTCTCACGCAATTTCGGTGAGAAATCCGCAGCCAGGGAGGTCGCGGAATAGAGCATCTGACCCAAAAGTGGGAACCGGTTTTGGGAAAAACACATGCTCAAACCTAGAGGTCTAGCAGCCGACCGGGAGAATCCAGTCGGTACAGTCAAAATCCATTCACAGGGAGGAATATGATGTTGAGGAAATACGCCGTTCTGCTCGGCACGATCGCCGCAATCGCTCTGCCCATGGCTTCGGCCTCTGCACAAACCGCGCTGAAATGGGCCCACGTCTACGAAACGTCCGAACCCTTCCACACGGAGGCCGTATGGGCGGCGGAAGAGATCAAGAAGCGCACCGACGGCCGCTATACGATCGACGTCTTCCCGGCTTCGCAACTCGGCAAAGAAGCCGACATCAACCAAGGGCTGACCCTCGGCACGGTCGACATCATCATCTCCGGATCGAGCTTCGCCGCCCGTGAATTCCCGCCGATCGGCGTGACCTACTTCCCGTTCACTTTCCGCGACGCCGATCACCTGCTAGCTTATACCAAGAGCGACAAATACAAGGAATTGACCGGCGGCTACGAAGAGGCGTCCGGCCACCACATCACGGCGACCACCTACTACGGCACGCGTCACACGACCTCCAACCGGCCGATCGAAAAATGCGCCGACATGCAGGGCCTGAAGATCCGCGTACCTGATGTGCCGGCCTATCTCGCCATGCCGCGCGCCTGCGGCGCCAACACCGCGCCGATCGCCTTCGCCGAGGTCTATCTCGCCTTGCAGCAGGGCACGGTGGAAGCGCAGGAAAACCCGCTGACGACCATCGACGCCAAGAAGTTCTACGAAGTGCAAAAGCACATTATCCTGACCGGGCACATCGTCGATCATCTCAACACGATCGTGTCGCAGTCGCGCTGGTCCCAATTGTCGGACGAGGACAAGGCGATCTTCACCGAGGTGATGCAGGAAGCCGCCGCGCGAGCGACAAAGATCATCGTCGACCGCGAGAAGGCCCTGGTTGAGACCTTCAAGGAGCGCGGACTCACCGTCACCGAAGTCGATCGCGCCGATTTCGAAAAGAACGTGATGGAGAAGGTGACGTTCGAGGAGTTCGGCTACCGCAAGGAAGACTGGGAGGCGATCCGCGCCGTCAAGTAACCTGCATCAATCCGGGCCCGGCGCGACAAGCGCGTCGGGTCTGTTGAGCCCGCTGTCCCAACAGTGTCCGGAGCTTGCCGATGACCCAAGAAGTCCACACCCAGGTAACCCCCGAAGAACTGGTGCATGCATTCGAGGAAGAAACGCCGCCCGTCGATCTGTCGCGATACGCGGTGGAGGACTGGGTCACGCTCGCCGTGTTCTGGGGCATGTCGCTCTGCGTGTTCCTGCAGTTCTTCACGCGCTACGTCATGAACAACAGTTTTGCGTGGACCGAGGAGATTGCGATCAACTGCCTCGTCGTCGTGGTCTTCCTGGGCTCGGTCATGTGCACGCGGACCACGCGCCACATCCACGTCGACGTGCTCTATCATTATCTCCCCGCTGGGGCGGGGCGCTACCTGGCGCTCGCGGTCAATCTGATTACCATTTGCTTCTTCGCCTATATGTCCTGGCTCCTCTGGCGCTATGTCGGGATCGTCCACCGCGAGCGGATGGTCACCGTCAACCTGCCGCGCAACGTCGTCTTCTACGCTGTCTTCGCCGGTTTCGTGCTGATGATGCTGCGCGCCATCCAGGTATTCATCGGCAACATCCGCCGTGGCTACTCGGCGCTGGAGCGCCCGGCCGCGTTCGATGGACTGGGGGAATAGGCCATGCTGCTTCTGATCGGAGCCTTTCTCGTCCTGATGCTGGTCGGCGTGCCCGTCGCTGTGTCGATGGCGATGTCGTCGCTGCTCTACCTTGTCTTCTATGGCGTGGCGCCCGACATCATAGCCGCGCAGCGCATGATCGCCGGTGTCGAGAGCTTTCCGCTGCTTGCCGTGCCGTTCTTCATCTTCGCCGGCAATCTCATGAACATCGCCGGCGTCACCGGGCGGATCTATTCCTTCGCGCTGGCGCTTGTCGGCTGGATGAAGGGCGGCCTTGCGCAGGTGAACATAATCGGTTCGGTGGTCTTCGCCGGCATGTCGGGGGCAGCCCTTGCCGACGCTGCCGGCATCGGCACCATCGAGATCAAGGCGATGAAGGACCACGGTTATCCCGTCGAGGCGGCCGTCGGCGTCACCGCGGCGTCCTCGACGCTCGGCCCGATCTTCCCGCCCTCGCTGCCCTTCGTCATCTACGGCATGATGGCCAACGTCTCGATCGGCGCGCTGTTCATGGCCGGCATCCTGCCTGGCGTCGTCATGACTGTGCTGATGATGGTGACGGTCGCGATCTTCGCCCACCGTCGGGGCTGGGGGTCGGATACGCCGTTCAAGTTGAACCGGCTCGCCGCCGCCTCGATCGAGGTGGCCGTCGTGTGCTGCTTTCCGCTGGCGGTTTATGTCCTTGTCCAGATGGGATTGTCGCTCAATATTGCCGTTGGCATCGCGCTCGTCGTCCTTATCGCCTGCGACTGGTATTTCGATTTCTCCGCCGTCATGGCGCTCATGACACCGATCATCCTGATCGGCGGCATGACCATGGGCTGGTTCACGCCGACCGAAGCGGCCATGGCCGCCGTCATCTGGTCGTTGTTTCTGGGGCTCGTGCGCTATCGGACGATGACACTTTCAGCCCTCGCCAAGGCCAGTTTCGACACGATCGAGACGACCGCGTCGGTCCTTTTCATCGTCACCGCAGCGTCGATCTTCGCCTGGTTGCTCACGGTCAGTCAGGCGGCGCAGCTGTTCTCGGTCTTCATCACATCGCTGACCGAAAACAAATGGGTGTTCCTGATCCTGGTGAACATCCTGATGCTGGTAGTCGGCTGTTTCCTCGACACGATCGCTGCGATTACCATCCTTGTGCCTATCCTCCTGCCGATCGTGGTTCTCTACGGGATCGATCCGGTGCATTTCGGTCTGATCATGACGCTTAATCTGATGATTGGTCTCCTCCACCCGCCGCTCGGTATGGTGCTGTTCGTCCTCTCGCGGGTCGCCAAGCTGTCGGTCGAGCGTACGACCATGGCAATTCTGCCCTGGCTCGTCCCGTTGATCGTCGCGCTGATCCTGATCACCTTCATCCCCGCCATCACGCTATGGCTGCCGACGCAAATGGGACTGATCCGATGACCGGCAGCGCAGTCGCCGCGACGCTGTTCGGCCCCGAGGATCTGCGCGTCGTCGAGTATCCGCTCGGCTCCCTCGCACCGGGAATGGTGCGCGTGCGCTTCGGCGCAGGCGGCATCTGCGGTTCCGACCTGCACTATTTCCGCCATGCGCGGACCGGCGATTTTGTCGTGACATCGCCGCTCGTGCTCGGCCACGAGGTCGCCGGAGAGATCGTCGAAATCAACGCGGACGCGCCCGGACTTGCCATCGGTGATCGCGTGGCGGTCAACCCATCGCGCTGGTGCGGACAATGCGCGCGATGCGCGGAGGGCCGCCCCAATCTCTGCGAAAACATCTATTTCATGGGTTCAGCGTCGAAAACGCCGCACATGCAAGGCGGTTTTGCCAGCGTGTTTGATGCCACGCCGGCGCAATGCATCAAGGTTCCGCATGGTATCGCCTACCAGGCAGCGGCACTCGCGGAACCGCTCGCCGTCAGCCTGCACGCTGTGGCACGGGCCGGCGACATTGCCGGCCGCTACGTCATCCTGTTCGGCGCCGGCCCCATCGGGCTCCTGACCATGCTCGCCGCCAGGCTCAAGGGATGTGGCGAACTCACCGTCGCCGACATAGTAGAGGCGCCGCTCGCCTTCGCCACCAAACTTGGAGCGGACAGGACGATTGACCTGTCCGGCGGCGGCGACGAGCTCAAGGCGCTCGCGGCCGACAAGGCGATCGATGTCGCGTTCGAGATTTCAGGCACCGCAGCGGGCCTCGCGGCGGCGATCGCCAGCGTCCGGCGCGGCGGCACGGTCGTTCAGGTCGGCAATCTTCCGGGTGGTCAGATCCCTGTGGCGGCCAACGCGGTGATGGCCAAGGAGATCAATCTGAACGGCACGTTTCGTTTCGGCGCGGAATTCAACCAGGCGGTCGATCTCATCGTCGGCGGGAATATCGACGTCCTGAAGCTGGTGACCGCCGAACGCCCCCTTTCCTCGGCCCGCGATGCGTTTGCCCTGGCCGCCGACCGCTCGAAGAGCGTCAAGGTCGTGCTGACCGCTGACTGAGGGTTTGCCCAGCGCCTGCCATCAGCTGTTATTAACCGTTCCCAGACTCAGCGCGCCGGCCCCGTTTCCTTCCTGTCCGCCTGCTTGCGCGCCCGCGCAAACTGCAGCCCGGCGACGCCTGCGGTCGCAGCAAGCGCCAAGCCGATCGGAATGAGGCTCGAGGGCTGGTCGGCCTTTCTGAGCACGGCCACCACGTCATATCCGACATCCAGCCCAATGCGCTTGGCGTAGGATCCGAAATCGACATTGCTGATCATCAGCGCGTCGCCCGCTTGCGTGATGGTAAGACCGATGCCGCGCAGCCGCTCCAGCGGTTCGCCCGGCTCGCCGAGCGGGACGTTGACAGTTTTGCGTACATCTTCGCCCATGAGGTCAACACCCTCGACGACGAAATTGATGCGGCCGTCGGCCGGCGCCTGCCCGACCGCCGACAGGAACTCGCTCGCCGGCAATTCCTCGTAAGGCGGCGACACCCGATTGAGCCACCAGTCCGGCCGAAACAGCGTGAAGCAGATGAGAAGCAGGGCCGCACTTTCCCACAGACGGCTTTTCGTCACGAACCAGTTCATCGTGGCGGCCGAAAACAGCAGGATGGCGATCAGCGAAACCGTCGCCACCCAGATCGTTTGAGGCCAGGTGTCGACTCCGATCAGCAGGATCGCCGGATTGAAGATGAAGACGAACGGCAGGATCGCCGTACGCAGCGAATAGAGCGCACCCTGGAAACCTGTGGCAATCGGATCCTCCTTGGAAATCGCCGCCGCCGCGAAGGCCGCCAGCCCGACGGGCGGGGTAATATCCGCCATGATGCCGAAGTAGAAGACGAACAGGTGAACCGCGATCAGCGGGATTGGCAATCCGGCCTGCGCACCGAGATCGACCACGACCGGCGCCATCAGCGTCGCGACCAGGATGTAGTTTGCGGTGGTCGGGATACCCATGCCGAGCACAAGACTGATCGCGGCGATCAGGATCAGCATCAGGATGACGTTGCCGCCGGAGATTAACTCGACGAGTTCCGTCATCATCAGGCCGAGACCGGTCAGCGTGATCGTGCCGACGACGATGCCGGCGGTGGCCGTGGCGATACCGATGCCGATCATGTTGCGGGCGCCGAGCGCCAGCCCGTCGATCAGGTCGTCCCAGGCAGCCCGTATTGAGGCGGCGAGGTTTTCGTTACGGAATACCGCCATCAGCGGCTTACGCGTCATGACGATGCCGAGAATCGAGACCGTTGCCCAGAACGCCGAGAGGCCAGGCGACATCTGCTCGACCATCAGGCACCACAGAAGCACGGCGATCGGGATGAGGAAATCGAGCCCGGTCCGCGTGACGTCCCAGGCGCGCGGCAGTTCCAGGATTGGCGCGTTCGGATCGTCCAGTGCTAGGTCCGGATAGCGGGAGGAATACCAGACGGAGGCGACGTAGAGAGCCACGCCAGCGATTGCGAGCACCGGCGGCGCGGTCCCACCCAAGACAGCCTGGATAGCAACGATGCCGTAATAGACGATACAGACGGCGAGAACGCTGCCCGACAGTCCCAGTCCCATCCGCAGCATTCGTTCTCTTGCCGGCGTCGGACGCTGCGGGATCGTCTTCAGGTCCATCTTTATCGCTTCGAGGTGAACCATGTAGAGCAGTGCTATGTAGGAAAAAACCGCCGGCAACAGCGCGTGCTTGACGATCTCCGAATAGGGAATGCCGACATATTCGACCATCAGGAAGGCGGCCGCACCCATGACCGGCGGCATGATCTGGCCATTGATCGAGGCCGCGGCCTCGATGGCGCCCGCCTTGACGCCGGAAAGGCCGGTGCGCTTCATCAGCGGGATGGTGAAGATGCCGCCTGAAACCACATTCGAGACGGACGAGCCGGACACGACGCCGTTGAGAGCCGATGAGACCACCGCGACTTTCGCCGGGCCGCCGCGCAAATGGCCGAGCAGCGCGATCGAGATCTGCATCATCCAGTTGCCGGCGCCGGCCTTTTCCAGAAGCGTACCGAACAGGACGAAGAGAAAGACGAAGCTGGTCGATACGCCAAGTGCAATCCCGAAGACGCCTTCGGTGGTCAGCCATTGATGATTGAGAAATTTGTTAAGTGATGCGCCGCGATGTTGAATCACGTCCGGCATGTACTGGCCGGCAAAGGTGTAGAAGATGAAGAAACATGCCACGACCACCATCGGAAGGCCGAGCGCGCGGCGCGTCGCCTCGAGGAGCAACAGGATGCCAACGGTGCCGGTAACGAGATCGAGCGTGGTCGGCTGGCCCGGGCGCCCGGAAAGCTGGACGTAGAAGAGAAAGAGATAGGAACCGGCAAACCCGCCGACCACGGCCAGCACCCAGTCAAGCAGCGGCACACGATCGCGGGGGGAGGATCTCAGCGCCGGATAGGCGAGGAACGTCAAGAACAGCGCGAAGCCGAGGTGAATGGCGCGCGCTTCCGTATCATTGAGGATGCCGAACCCGAACACGAACGGCAAAGGCGAAGCGTACCAGAGCTGGAAAAGCGACCAGGCAACTGCAACCCAGAGCAGGATTCGAGCGACTGTTCCGCTCGGATGCCGGCCACCCGTATCAGCCTCCGCGACAAGCTGTTCGAGCTCTTCGAGATCGACGCCGGCCGGTTGTTCTTTCACTTCGCTCAATGACGCCTCCTGTTGCGGATGGCCCCGGCGGGTCCGCTGAACCCGCCGGACTGTCGTCAGATCACGAAGCTTACTTCAGCCAGCCCTTCTCCTTGAAGTATTTTTCAGCGCCCGGATGCAGCGGCGCGGAATTCCCCTCAGACACCATCTTGGCCGGATCGAGATTGGCAAAAGCCGGATGCAGCGACTTGAACTCGTCGAAATTCTCGAACACCGCCCTGGTCAATTGATAGACGCTCTCGTCGGGAACCTTGGCCGAGGTGACCAGCGTGGCGAGCACGCCGAAAGTTTCGGTATCGTCGGGATTGTTGGCGTAGAGCCCGCCCGGGATCGCCGCCTTGGCGTAGTAGGGATTTTCTGCGACCAGCTTATCCACGACTTCCCCGGTCAACGGCACCAGCTTGGCAGCGCAGGTAGTGGTCGGATCCTGAATGTTCGCCGAGGGATGGCCGACGCCGTAGAAGAACCCGTCGATCTTGCCGTCGCAAAGCGCCGGGCCGTGCTCGTCAGCTTTCAAATCCGATGCGAGCGAAAAGTCGGCCAGCGTCCAGCCCATCGCGCCGAGCAGACGTTCCATGGAGGAGCGCGTCCCGGAGCCCGGATTGCCGACGTTGAAGCGCTTGCCCTTGAAGTCCTCGAATTTCGTCACGCCGGCATTCGGATGCGCCAGGACCGTGAACGGCTCCGGATGAATCGAGAAAACCGCGCGCAGGTCGGTATGGGCGCCACCGTCCTTGAAAGATTCCAGCCCCTTGTAGGCGTTATACTGGACGTCGGACTGCGCCATGCCGAAGTCGAGTTCGCCTTCCTTGATCGTGTTCACGTTGAATGCCGATCCGCCGGTCGATTCGACCGAGCAGCGGATGCCGTGTGTCTTGCGGTCCTTGTTGAGCAGGCGGCAGATAGCACCGCCGGCAGCATAATAGACGCCAGTGACGCCACCGGTCCCGATAGTAACGAAGTTCTGCTGCGCCATTGCGCTGGCCGAAAACAGCAGCGCGGCCGACAAGGCGGCGATCTGCGCTCCGAGGCGTGCAGTCCGGGCATGTTTCATCTGGTTCTCCCTTGGTACTTTGCGTGCCGTCGCGGCCGTCCGGTGTTCGGTGTCAAGGCACGTCGATGCATGCTACGATTGTTGCGCTTTATCAATCAAGGGAAATGCTTGTTACAATGAATACGCGGGAGATGGGTTTCGACGCGCTTCTGGCGCGCATATTGGCCGAACTCCCCGAACTGAGCTCAGAACTGCGCAAGGCGGCGCGATTCCTGGTCGATCATCCCGACGAAGTGGCGCTGGTTTCCATGCGGGTTCTGGCCGCGCGATCAGAGGTGACACCGACAACCTTCGTGCGATTGGCACGGCGGCTGGGCTTCGGCGACTGGGCGGCGCTGCGCAAGCCGTTCGAGGACCGGCTGCGCTCCGGCAAGGCGCCTTTCGCGGCAAGGGCCGATGCGCTTGTCAAGCGCGGGTCGGAGGCGATTTTCGCGGAATCGCTGAGGACGACCGTCGCCAATCTGGCGGCGGCCGAAGCGGCCAACGGCAGCGAAGAAATAGCAAGGGCCTGCGCGATACTGGAGAAGGCACAGCGCATACGCGTCGCGGGGTTCCGAAGCTGCCGCGCGCCCGCCCACGCGCTCGTCTATCTCTGTCGGATGTTTCGGCGCGACGTCACGCTGCTCGGCGGCGACGGCGGTGCGATCGAGGCGGAACTCGCAGCGCTTGGAAAGAGGGAAGCGGTCGTCGCGATCGGCTTTTCGCCCTATTCGCGTGAACTCGGGCCGGTGATGGAGGCTGCGCAACGACACAGCGTTCCGATTGTCGCGATCGTAGACAGCATGGCTGCTCCGATCGCGCGGCATGCCGACGTCACTTTGCGATTCTCTACCGACAGCCCGTCCTTCTTCCCGTCGGTAGCCGCAGCTATGGCTATCGTGGAAGCGCTGGCTGCAACGATGCTGGCGCGCAGCGGGCCGGCCGCCGCGGCTCGTGTCAGGGAGACGGAACTGGAGTTACAGGCGTTCGGTGCCTACCTGCCGGAATGAAGAGCACTGGCGCTATGCCACTGCAGCGTCTATCGCGTCGCCGAGCCGTTCAACAACCGCATCGATTGCTGCGGCGTCTATGATGAAGGGCGGCGCAAGCAGCACATGATCGCCGCGCACGCCGTCGATCGTGCCTCCCGCGGGATAGACCAGCAGTCCGCGCGCCATCGCCTCGCGCTTGACGCGCGCATTTAGTTTGCGGTCCGGATCGAACGGCTCTTTCGACGAACGGTCTTCGACCAGCTCAAGCCCCATGAAAAGGCCACGCCCGCGAATGTCGCCGATATGGGCATGGTTGCCGAACCGTTCGCCCAGTCGCCGTGAAAGATGTGCTCCCATCGCCCGAACATTGGCGAGCAGATCGTCGCGAGCGATCACCTCCTGGACGGCAAGCGCCGCCGCGCAGGCCATCGGATGGCATATGTAGGTGTGGCCGTGCTGGAAAAAGCCGGAGCCTTCGGCGAAAGCGTCGAAGATGCGGCGCGACAGCAGCACCGCACCGATGGGCTGATAGCCTCCGCCGAGGCCTTTGGCGATTGTCATCAGGTCGGACGCGACACCGTCCTGCTCGCAGGCGTGCAGCGTTCCGGTGCGGCCCATGCCGCACATCACCTCGTCGAGGATGAGGAGCACACCGTAGCGGTCACAGATTTCGCGGATGCGCCCGAAATAGCCAGGAACGGCCGGCACCGCTCCTGCTGTCGCGCCGACGACAGGTTCCGCGACGAAGGCCATGACAGTGTCCGGACCGAGTTCGAGAATTTTATCCTCGAGCGCCTGGGCGGCGCGCAGGCCGTAGGCCTCCTCGCTCTCACCGGCTTTCTGGAAGCGGTAGGCATAGCATGGCTCGATGTGATGCGTGTCGATCAGCAACGGGCGGAATTGGGCGCGGCGCCACTCATTACCCCCGGCAGCGAGAGCGCCGAGCGTGTTGCCGTGATAGCTCTGTCGGCGGGCGATGACGTTTCGCCGCTCGGGCTTGCCAGTTTCGACGAAAAACTGCCGTGCCATCTTGAGCGCCGCCTCCACCGCTTCGGAGCCGCCGGACACGAAATAGGCATGGGTAATACCTTGCGGCGCGCCAGCGACGAGCTTGTCGGCCAATGTCTCGGCCGGCTCGTTGGTGAAGAAGCTGGTGTGGGCATAGGCGAGCTTGTCGGCCTGTGCGTGGAGCGCGGCCGTCACGTCGGGATGGCTGTGGCCAAGGCAGGAAACCGCCGCGCCGCCTGAAGCGTCGATATAGGCGCGGCCATCGCGGTCGAAGAGTTCGATACCCTTGCCGCCTATCGCGACGGGCAAAGTCGCATGTATCTGGCGATGCAAGATGTGTGTCATGCTTTCCCTCGATTGACGATCGCGCGATTTGGAGCGACCCTATCATGCAACATATGTTACATCGTACACAATACTGAAACAATTGGACTGCACCTATGACCGTCGACAGGGACGTGACCGGCCCCGGACTTATCGCGCCGACGGCAATCGCCGTTGCGCCGAATGGTGGACGGCGTGGCAAGCAAGACCACCCTGCCCTGCCGATCGGCCCCCAGGAACTGGCCCGGACCGCCGTCGCCTGCCTCGAGGCGGGCGCCGCTATGATCCACACGCATGTCCGTGATCGCGACGGCGGCCATTTGCTCGACGCGCACGCCTATCGCGAGACGACGAAAGCGATACGCGATGCGGTGGGCGAGCGGCTGATCATCCAGATCACCAGCGAAGCGGTCGGCCGACACCAGCCGGCCGAGCAGATGGCGATTGTTCGCGCTACCCGCCCTGAGGCGGTTTCGCTGGCGCTGCGCGAACTGGTGCCGGACGCTGCCCATGAGACCGCTTTCGCGAAGTTCCTGTGGTGGCTGAAGAGCGAACGGATCGCCCCTCAGATGATCCTCTACGCCCCCGAAGAGGCGTCGGCCCTAGCCGCCATGCAGCAGCGCGGGCTGGTGCCTTTCGACGACTTCCCGGTGCTCTATGTGCTCGGCCGCTACACGCCGGGACAGGTTTCGCGACCGGCCGACCTGCTTCCCTTCCTTGCGCATGATCGCCCGCGCTTCGCGCACTGGATGGTCTGCGCCTTCGGTCGGCAAGAAACCGCTTGCGTTACGGCCGGTGCGCTGCTGGGCGGTCATGCCCGCGTCGGCTTCGAGAACAATTTCACTCTGGCCGACGGCACAACCGCTAAGGACAATGCCGCGCTCGTAGCAGCGACCAAAGGTGCCCTGACTGCTTGCGGCCTCAGGACCGCCCAAGCCGACGACCTGCGCGCCGCTTGGTCGATCCAGCGTTAACCCTCGCCCGCACGCCTTGAACGGCCTCGTCGGTTCGTCACATTTGTCAAAAATCTCTCTGCTACGCTGCAACCGAACTCTTTGGATGACGTTTAAGGCTGCAATGGGCGCTGGGGAGGCTTTATGCAGACATACCTCGTCGAACAAATGGAGGGCGATGACGTGATCGCGGTGCGTATCATCAACGCGCCGAGCCCTTTCAAAGCCGCCGCCATGTCGACAGATCGACATGTTACCCTCCGAACGTGGGAAAAGGATTGGATCCGGGTAACCGACGAGAACCGAGGCAATATCTTTGCATACTGCTTTGTCTCCGACGTCGACTCCGACACCAGCGGGCGTGGTCCGACAACAGCACCAGGTAAACCAAGAAAAGCCCAAAAAACCGATCAGAGAGCCGGGTAAGCTCAAAACCACTGATCTTTGCTCCTAGCTGTATCGCGCTAATTTCCTGACGACTTCGCGACCACCGACAGCGGTGGCGCCTACTGCCACATTGCCGATTTTCGCCCAGAACCGCAAAAAACCACGAATTAAGCCAATAGCGGCGCTGCTGGTCGGTTGTCAGGCGCGCCGTGAGCCTTCCGTCGACGCGAAGCGTCCGCAGCACGAGATGACGCCAAAGTGAGCAACCGCAGCCGTCTGGCGAAGATCGCGGCATCATCAGAATGATCGATGAAAAGATTTCGGCCGGGGGCGATAAGTGGCCTTAATCATAGCGTGGGCAACTCATGTCTCCGGCATATTTGGGATCAGAAAAAGCGCGTCTGGATCTAGGGGCCGATTGTCAGCCCGCGGCCTCCCGTAGGTGGTCAAACGTCCCGGATTACGCACTTGATCAGGGCGGTCCTGTACTGCGCCCTCATCAACGTATGGGCGTCGATTTTGCGAACATTACCGTCTTCGATCACCTGAGAGACGTCACCAAGCAACATCCTAACAAACTCGCGATCAGCGACGGCACCACTCGTCTGACGTATTCCCAGCTTGTCCAAGCCGTCGAGATGCTGTCCCACCGAATTGCGGCCGTCGTTCCCACCGGACAGGCGATCGGGATCCTTCAGGCCAACTCGGCCTGGTACCCTGTGGCTATCTTGGCGAGCATGGCGGTTGGGCGGCCTTCCGTGCCACTCAACACGAAAGACCCCTACTCGCGAACCAATGAGATTGTTGTTGCGGCGCGGCTCTCGGCGGTCATAGGCGATGGCAATGTTCGCCCTGTCGGTTTGGCTCAGGATGTCCACTGGATTGATGCGACCACCAGCATCACGCCACAAGTCCAGCCGATACCCCAGTCCTGTTCGGTCTCGGTCGACGCGCCCGCGATAGTACTCTACACCTCAGGTAGCACTGGCCATCCCAAAGGCATCGTCAACAGCCAGCGCAGCCTGCTGTGGCGGGTTCAGCAATATGTCGACGCATGCCACATCAATTCGGACGATGTTTTCCTGCCCTTGACCGGGCCCGCCACGATCGCCGGTTGCCGGGAGATTCTCGCTGCCGTTCTAACCGGCGCCACCTTGCATCTCGCCGAGCTCGAAGCCATCGGCCTGCGGGCGGTCCAACGCCTGGTAGAATCCGAAGGCGTGACGGTCACCTATCTGGTGCCGGCCTTGCTTCGCGCGCTCATGGCGGACAAACCTGCTGACGCCTTCCGCTCGCTCAGAGTGGTCCGGATCGGGGGAGAGACGGTGTCATGGACCGATATCGCCCTGCTGCGCAAGGTCGTTTCGAGCACTTGCCTCATCCAGATCGGTTACTCGTCGTCCGAGACCACAGGGTCGCAATGGTTCTTGCCGCAGGACTGGCCGGAGGAAGGCGCCTCGGTTCCGGTTGGCTGGCCGCTTCCAGGAATCGCGTTCGCGATTGTCGACGAAAAGGGACGCCGCGTTCAGCCGGGCAAGAGCGGAGAGCTCCTGATAAGAAGCCCGTATGTCCTGCTTGGCCATTGGGAGAATGGCGCCGTCGTGCCGGCGGAATCGGATCCGGATTACCCGGATCTTCGGATCTTCGCGACGGGTGACCTCGTCCAACTTGACAGTCATGGCCTGCTGCGGATCGTCGGACGCAAGGGGCGCCAGATAAAGATCAATGGTCGGCGTGTCGAGCCAGCCGAACTCGAACGGGTGTTGCGTAACGCGCCTGGCGTGGAAGATGCCGTTGCTATCGTGACGGCGGCAAACGAGCTTGTTGCATTCGCCATCCCACAGCCATGGGCGGGGCCAGCCTTTTCGGACGAGCTTCGCCAGCTTGTCAGAACGAAGCTGCCGCCGCCGCTGTGTCCCTTGCGGCTCCACACGATCGCTGGGATTCCGCATCTGCCGGGCGGCAAGGTCGACATGGCTACGCTTGCGGAGATCGATCTTTCAGCCAGGAAGATCGCCCCCGCCGCGCAGCCGTCCAATACGAGCGAACTGACCGTCCATCGGATCGTGCAGCATGCCTGGAACAATATCCTTAATACACGCGTCGCCGCAGGACGCTGGGATGACGCAGGTGGAGATTCGCTGAAGCTGCTGCAATGCGTCATGGAAATCGAAAACGCCGTCGGGCAGGAACTCAGTCTCGATGGGTTCACGATCGGTATGAGCGCGGACGAAATGGTCAAGGCGGTCCTGTCGGCACAAGCTAGCGCCCTACGCACGCAAGTACAAAAGCACGACCCCCCAATTCTATTCCTGCTCCCGGGATCCGCCGGCTATGGCCCAAGCTTTGCCGCCTTTGCGTCTTCGATGGGCAAGATCGCACGAGTGGTCCCCATCAGATATCCTGCCCTGGCTATGATATTGCGCGGACCAAACACTGTCGCAAATATCGCCGAGGGCGCGGTTCAGCAGATCCGCCGCGCTCAGCCAACGGGTCCGATAAGACTTCTCGGCCATTCGCTCGGCGGCGCCGTCGCGTTCGAGGTTGCGGAGCGGCTGCTGGCCGCGGGGCGAACTGTGAAGTTCCTGGGCATCCTCGACACGAGCCTCCTTGGCGAGCGCAGCACCTATTGGGAGATGTTTGTCCGCACATATAATCGGATCCGAACCAACCGCGTCACCGCGGACCGGATGGTTTGCCGCTTCGTTGCAAAAGTCGCTGTCAAAATGGGCTTCGAGGCGCAGCTCGCCCGCATCCTCGATCGCTATGCGAAGGACGGGTTCAACACGACGAGCTTCAGGACCAAGCTGGAACTGCAGGGCCAATTGCGAGGGCGAGCCTTCTATCAGTGGTTGGCGAGACCCAGACCGACGCTGCCGATCACTGCAACCCTCTTCCGCTGCGCTCGGCCCAAAATGCCTCTGGCCATAGGGTGGGATGGCGCTTTCGTGCGTCTGGATGTGATTCCGGTCGTTGGCAGTCACTTCGATATCGTTACAGAGCCCCATCTCGCCACCAACCGCCCACTCATCGAGAAGGCGTTGGAGCAAACCTATTCTGCGGGTGAGCTTCGCAAACGGGAGTACAGACCATCGACATGATCTCACAATTCAGCACGGGCACGCTGGTGCTTGATGCTCGCGCGGAGGTCGACCGCATCGTTCAAATCCTGCGCGAGCAGGTTTTTGGCACGCTGCGGCGTCGTGGCGTGGTTGTCGGCCTCTCCGGGGGTATCGACAGCTCCGTTGTCGCATCGTTGTGCGCACGCGCGTTTGGGAAAGACAAGGTCTTGGGGATATTCATGCCGGAGCGCCATTCCTCCGGCGATTCGCTAAGGCTTGGCCGCAGCGTCGCAGCTCAGCTTGGCATCGATACGATCCTGGAAGACATAGCACCAGCACTTGAGGCCGTCGGCGCCTATCGCCGACAGATCGAAGCGATCCAGACGGTCGTTCCCCAATATGACGACGGCTGGAAATGCAAGCTCGTGCTCGCGTCGGTTCTCGAGAGCAACGGTCTCAACATTACACGCCTCACGGTTCAGGATCCCGAGGGCAAGACCGATACGGTGCGTCTGTCGCCGGCAGCCTATCTGCAGATCGTTGCTGCAACCAACTACAAGCAGCGCCTGCGCAAGATGACCGAGTACTACCATGCGGACCGCCTCAACTATGCCGTGGCAGGTACGCCAAACCGCCTGGAGCATGACCAAGGCTTTTTCGTCAAGCAGGGCGACGGAATTGCCGATCTGATGCCAATCGTCCACCTCTACAAGACCCAGGTCTACCAGCTGGCTGAATACCTTGGGGTGGATGAAGAGATCCGGCGGCGGCCGCCGACCACGGACACTTTCTCCATGGCCCAGAGTCAGGAGGAATTCTATTTCGCGCTGCCTTATCATCTGATGGATCTGTGCCTCTACGGCTTGAACCACGGAATTTCTGCCGACGAGGTCGCCGCAGCTGCCGGCCTCACCGCGGCCCAGGTTCAGAAAGTCTTCAAAGACATCGACAGCAAACGGCGTGCCGCACGCTATCTTCACGCGCGGCCGTTGCCGACCACTGCGATGGGCGAGGGCTGACCGGATGTGCGGCATCGCCGGGATCATCTCGCTAAGCGCCTACGCGGCGCCTCCTTCGCGCGAGGCACTGATGCGCATGGTGGGCGCACTCGCGCATCGCGGCCCTGACGAGCGCGGCCTTTACCGCGACAAACGCGCGGGATTGGCGCATGCCCGCCTGTCCGTCGTCGATCTCTCCACCGGCCAGCAGCCACTCGCGGACGCGGGCGACACGACGTGGATCGTCTTCAACGGCGAGATCTTCAATTACCTCGAGCTGCGTGAAAAGTTGATCGCCCTCGGCCACCGCTTCCGCACCCATAGCGACACAGAAGTCATCGTCCATGCATATCGCGCGTGGGGCGAGGCTGCCTTCGAGCGGATGAATGGGCAATGGGCGGTCGCAATCTGGGACTCCGTGGCGGGTCGTCTCGTGTTATCGCGCGATCGGTTTGGCATCTGCCCCTTGCATTTCTGCGAGCATGGCGGCCGCCTTTACTTTGCCAGCGAAGTGAAAGCCATTTTCGCGGCCGACATGGATATAACCCGTGCCTTCGATCCAGCCGGCATCGATCAGACTTTCACGCTCTGGACAGTCGTGCCGCCGCAAGGCGTATTTCAGGGGATCAGCGAACTCACCCCGGGGCATGTCCGCATTTACGACAATGGCACCGTTCGCGAGCGGGCGTTCTGGAAGCCTTGCTATCCCGAAATTTCCGATCCCCGTCGTGACGAATTCACCGGCTCGCTCGACGACGCGGTGGAGGAGGTGCGCGGCGCCCTGGAGGCTGCGACGGCGCTCAGGATCGTGCAGGCCGACGTGCCGGTCGGCTGTTATCTGTCGGGCGGGCTCGACAGCTCGCTAGTCGCCACACTGGGAAGGCGCTACGCGGGCAAGCGGTTCCAGACCTTCTCCCTGCGTTTTGCCGACGCCGAGTATGACGAGACCCGTTTCCAGCGTCTGGTCGCTGGCGCGACCGGGAGCGAGCACCATGAGGTGGTGGTTTCGCGCAGCGACATCGCCGAGATCTTTCCCGAGGTGATCTACCACACCGAGCATCCAATCCTGAGGACCGCGCCTGCGCCGCTGTTCCTGCTCTCTAGGCTGGTGCGAGAACAGGGCATCAAAGTCGTGCTGACCGGCGAAGGAGCTGACGAAATGTTCGCTGGCTATGACCTGTTCCGCGAAGGCAAGGTTCGCCGCTTTTGGGGACGCCAGCCCGCATCGACACGACGCTCACGGCTGCTGGAGCGCCTGTATCCCTATCTCAGCCGCTCGCCGGTACATCAGCAAGCAATGGCGCGCCAGTTCTTCGGGCGCGATATCCAGGCCTATGACACGCCCGGCTTTGCGCATGACACCCGCTGGCGCACCACCAGCGCCATCAAGCGATTGTTCTCCGCCGACATGCGCGCCGAGTCCGAGCGCCGCAATGCCGTGCCCGAGCTGATCGCCCGCCTGCCCGCGGAGTTTTCGCGATGGGGCTCGCTCGCGCAGGACCAGTATATCGAGATCCAGACGCTGATGTCGGGATACCTGCTTTCTTCGCAAGGGGACAGGATGCTCATGGCCCACTCCGTCGAGGGGCGCTTCCCGTTCCTGGACGATGAACTCGTGACGCTCGCGAATTCGCTTCCGGCTGCCTACAAGCTGCGCGTCCTCGACGAAAAGCACGTGTTGAAACGGGTGGCGGAACCGATCGTGCCGTCGGAAATCGTGGCCCGCAAGAAGCAGCCGTACCGGGCGCCCAACGCGCTTTGCTTCGTTGCCGACGATGCTCCGGCCTATGTCCGCGAAGCGCTTTCGGAGGCGGCGCTGCGCGAGGCGAACGTTTTCGATCCGAAGTCGGTCACGCGCCTGCTGGACAAGTGTCGAGACAGGGCGAACGGCGGCGATCTGTCCAACTCCGACAACATGGCGCTGGTCGGCGTGCTGTCGACCCAGCTCCTTTACCAGCAGTTTGTCGCAAGCCGTCCCGGTGGGGCCCGCTTAGGTGAGCTCAGCGTCGACGTTGACCGCGAGCATCGCGAAGAGGTGCTGGCATGATGCATGGCGCCGTACCACTGCTGCATGACTACCTCACCCACGCCGCCAGCCGGGTCGGTGAGAAGGTGGCACTGGTGTGCGGCGGGCAACGTGTCACCTATGGCGAGCTCGAAGCGCGCTCGAACGCCGTCGCGCAACATCTGGCCGCGGCTGGGGTTGCACGCGGCGATCGCGTGATGATCTTCGCCGACAACACTGTCGAGACGGTTGTCGCCTTCTGGGCGGTGCTCAAGGCGAACGCCGTGGTGTGCATCGTCAATCCGCTCACCAAGAGCGACAAGCTTGATTACCTGCTCAACGATTGCCGACCGACGGCATTGATCACGGACAGGCACCTGCACTCGATCTTTACAGAGCCGGCACGCAACTGCCCGTCATTGCGCCGGGTGATCGTCTCCGGGCCGATCATCGGCGCCGATCTGACAGGATTGCCGCACGCCGTGCGCTGGGACAGCGTGGTTGCCGTCGACGGCAGCGCACCGCCGTCGCGCCGCTGCATCGATATCGATCTGGCTGCCATCATCTACACATCCGGATCGACAGGCGAACCCAAGGGCGTGATGCTGACGCACAGGAACATGACTGCCGCGTGCACGTCGATCGCTTCATACCTGAAGCTGTGCGAAGACGAGGTGATCCTCAACGTCTTGCCTCTCGCCTTCGACTACGGCCTGTATCAGATGATCATGGCGTTTCGCACTGGCGGTCGGCTGGTGCTTGAACGCTCGTTCGCTTTCCCGGCGCAGATCCTCGGGTTGATCAAGCAAGAGAGGGTGACAGGTTTTCCCGGCGTGCCGACCATCTTCGCCGCACTCTCTGACCTCAAGACGCTGAAAGACCACGATCTTTCGAGCATTCGCTACGTCACGAACACTGCGGCTGCCCTGCCGCTCAAGCACATTCTCATGCTTCAGGACCTGTTTCCGGATGCGCGCATCTATTCAATGTATGGCCTCACCGAATGCAAGCGCTGCACCTACCTGCCGCCGGAAGACCTTGAGCGAAAGCCATTGAGCGTCGGGGTCGCCATCCCGAACACGGAAATGTGGATTGTCGACGAGCATGACAAGCCGGTCGGTCCTGATGTCGTTGGCCAACTCGTCATCCGCGGGGCGACGGTGATGAAGGGCTATTGGGGCAAGCCGGAAGCCACGGCCAGAAAACTCAAACCCGGCCCGTTGCCGGGCGAGCAGGTCTTGTACACCGGCGACTACTGCCGGATGGACGCGGAAGGCTACCTCTACTTCATCGGTCGCGGCGATGAGATCATAAAGTCGCGAGGAGAGAAGATAGCGCCGAAGGAGGTGGAAAACGCGCTGCTGGATATTCCGGGTGTGCGGGAAGCCGCGGTCATCGGCGTTCCGGACGAGTTGCTCGGACAAGCTGTGAAAGCCTTCGTCGTGATCGAGCAAGGAAGAATCGTCGGCGAAAGGCAGTTGCAGAAAGAATGCCAGAGACGATTGGAAAACTTCATGGTTCCGAAGTCGATCGTAATCGTACCCAGCCTACCGATGACAGACACGGGCAAACTCAAAAAAACGGCCCTGTCATGAGGCGGTTTCTGGATGAAATTAATCAGCATTCATCTTATATCGGAGGAGGATTCAATGTTGTCTACCAAGGATAGAGCCGAGACCTGCAAGGACCAGATTCGCGCTTTCCTCGCGTCGAATTTCTACATAGCCGACGCGGACGCCTTGGAGAGCGAGACGTCCCTTCTCGACCAAGGCATCGTCGACTCGACAGGGGTACTCGAGGTTATCGGCTTTATCGAGGAGACCTTCGGCATCACTGTCGAAGACAGCGAGCTCCTGCCGGAGAACCTCGATTCCATCCAAGGAATTGCGCAATATGTTCTCCGCAAGCAAAACTGATTGCCGACATCTGGCTAGAGCGGTTCATCGTTTCACGGAAACGCCGAACCGCTCTATCTCTTTGTTTTGCGCAATTCGGACGGAAAACCGTTTCACACTTTTCCTGGAATTGCTCTAGAGCTGTTTTACGCCGCCGACAGCGCCACCGAGCCTGCCGCAGTCGCGGCATGGCTCATGCTTGCGAAGTGGTATGTCCCACAACCACCCTGCCCTCGCCGGCTTCGTTCGTGACCGCGCGGATGTTCTCGTAAGTCTTGGAACGCTCCAGCAGACTGATGACCTGCCTGTCCTGGCCGAGGCCGACCTCGAAGAGCAGGATGCCTCCGCGCCGCAAGTAACGCGGCGCGTCCTTGATCACACGCATATGGATGCTCAGGCCGTAGGGGCCGGCCGCAAACGCTTCACGCGGCTCGAGCTCCGTCAGATGCGCGCGGTCGCCCTCAAGCCGCTTTTCCGAAATGTAGGGCGGATTGCAGACGATCACGTCCATCGTACCATCAAGCTCCAAGCCCGAGAAAGCACTGAACAAGTCGCCCTGAAGCACGGACACGCGATCCGCCATGCCGTGATGGGCGACGTTGCGGCGCGCGACTTCGACGCATCCATCGGTAAGATCGCTCGCCCAGACACGCGCGGTGGGAGCGTAGTGCGCGATGGCGCACGCCAGATTGCCGGCCCCGCAGCACATGTCGACGACGCGTGGCGCCGGCAGGTTCCTTTGACTCAGAACATCGAGAGCGGTCGTGCCGAGCAACTCCGTCTCCGGCCGGGGAACGAGCGCACCGGGCGCGATGAGCAACTCCAGCCCCATGAAGATGGTGCGGCCTTTGCTGTAGGCTTCGGCGACACTGATCTCTTCGCTCATGACAGACCCGCCTTCCTGACATTGCCGGTGCCGTTGTCCGACAATTCCGTCCCAATTAAGTGTATCTCAAATTCATTAAATTCTCGATGGGCAAATCGAAAAACACTCGCCGCCCTAAGGTTTGAAGACATGATGCAACAAAAGGTGATCATGAGCCCTCTCATCTGTCGCAAGATTGGGAATATTGTCCCATCATTGGAAATATCCGGGTTCCCAGCCCGGTTATCCCCAACCTTGCAAAGCCAATTCCCGAATTCTCGGTCCCGCGTCACGATTTTGCTACATTTTAATCAAAAGGCACATACGTAAGCAAAACGTAATGTTTCAGTAGCTAACGGAAAGCAGCCGCTTCCCGCAAGGCAAGAGGGTCTACCCATCATCGACATGACCAACACGTTCGCGCGGCAATTTCGCACGAAAGATCGCAGATCATGAAGTCAACGCAAGGGCGCTCGCCCGATCTACGTTCCGCTATGTTCGGCTCAATGCATGGACTGGTTGGCGTCGGCGTTTTCTCGGCAGTGATAAACGTTCTCGCCCTGACCGGCTCCGTCTACATGCTCCAGATCTACGATCGCGTGCTGCCTTCGCAGAGCATCCCGACTCTCATCGGATTTACGATCGGGATGCTTGGCCTTTACGCTGTCTATGGCCTCCTCGATTTCGTCAGGCTTCGCCTGTTGGTCCGCATCGGCAGCCGCCTGCACAGAGATCTGCAGCAAAAGGCGTTCGCTGCCTCGCTTTCCCTGCCGCTTACTGCTGGGCAGGATGCGAACCGGGTGCAGCCGCTTCGCGATCTGGACCAGTTGCGCGGATTTCTTTCCGGACTGGGACCGACGGTCGTCTTCGACGCTCCCTGGATTCCGTTTTATATGGTGGTCATCTATCTGCTGCACCCTTCGCTTGGTGTGTTGGCAACCATCGGCGCGGCTGCTGTCGTACTTTTGACGGTAGTCGCGGAAGTCGTTGCCCGCAAACCCGCCGCGCGCGCGTCTGAAACGCTCGTGGCACAGCGGCTTCTTGCCGATTCCGGCCGCCGCAATGCGGAGGTTGTCCAGGCGATGGGCCTTTCCGCCCAGCTCGGTCGGCGCTGGAATGAGATCAGCCATCTTTATCTCAAGAACCAGGAACAGCTCTCCGATGTCGTCGGCGCAGCGAGTTCATTGTCGAAGACACTCCGAATGGCCTTGCAATCCTCGGTCCTGGGGCTGGGTGCCTACCTTGTGATCGGCGGCGAGGCTTCGCCCGGCGTGATCATCGCATCGTCCATTTTGCTGGGTCGCTCATTGGCGCCGGTCGATGTGGCAATCGCAAACTGGAGAGGATTTCTGGCCACCCGGCGAAGCTACACCGATCTGGCGGCAGCGTTGGATGCTTTCGGTAGCCAGAAAGACCCTATGGAACTGCCGCGCCCACAGACACAGCTTGCGGTCGAGGAACTGACGGTCGCGCCGCCAAGTCTGCAGAGACCAACCCTCGTCAATGTAAGCTTTCGCCTGTCGAGCGGCGCGGGGTTGGCGATCGTCGGCCCGAGCGGCTCTGGCAAAACGACGCTCGTGCGTGCGTTGGTCGGGGCATGGAAGCCGCTTCGCGGAACGGTAAGGTTGGACGGCGCCTCGCTCGATCAATGGAATTCGGAGCTGCTCGGCACCCATATCGGCTACCTGCCGCAGGACGTCGAACTGTTCGACGGAACGATCGCAGACAACATTTCAAGGTTTGGCGGCAAGAGTGACGCAAAGGGCGTGCTGGCAGCCGCCAAGGCTGCGGGCGTGGACAAGATGATCATGCGGCTGCCGGAGGGTTTCCAAACGCGCATCGGTGAAGGCGGAGCGGCCCTGTCGGCTGGGCAGAGGCAGCTCGTCGGGCTCGCCAGGGCGCTTTATGGCGATCCATTCCTTGTCGTTCTCGACGAACCAAATTCCAATCTGGATGCAGATGGCGATGTTGCCCTGGCTGGGGCAATCCTGACCGTGCGCGAGCGTGGCGGCATCGCGATTGTTGTTGCGCATCGTCCGTCAGCTCTCGCCAACATCGACCAGGTGCTCGTTTTGTCGAATGGCATGCTCCATTCATTTGGCTCGCGCGAAGACGTTCTGGCAAATGTTGTCCGGCCATTCCCGCGGCAAAATAGTGTCGTCCCGTTGCAACAAGGTGCAAGTGGCCATGCGTGAGGTGTTGCTACGTCTCTTGAGGTCTTGCTCCGTGTCTGCTGTGACCCTGTCACGTCTCTTTAGGTCTGCTGTGACCCTGTCATC
The DNA here is from genome assembly GCF_040318085.1 of Mesorhizobium sp. M1322. Classification (NCBI taxonomy): domain Bacteria; kingdom Pseudomonadati; phylum Pseudomonadota; class Alphaproteobacteria; order Hyphomicrobiales; family Phyllobacteriaceae; genus Mesorhizobium; species Mesorhizobium sp. M1322. The sequence goes on along the minus strand of NZ_JAMYLP010000024.1, from coordinate 12,918 downwards.
ATTTGCTCCTGTCGCTCGCGCAAGCCAAGACGCAAGCCAAGAGACCGGGACCAATCCAATCGAAGAGCCGGATGGTATCAGGGCCAATCTGATCCTGGGACTGGCGACCACCTTGCTGTTGATCTTCGGCGGAGGGCTCTGGCTGGGGTTGACCAAGATTGCCGGCGCGGTGATTGCGCCTGCCACCGTGGTGGTCGAAAGCAATATAAAGAAAGTCCAGCATCAGACCGGCGGCACCGTCGGCGGCATCTTCGCCCAGGACGGGGACCATGTGCGTGCCGGCGATGTGTTGGTCAGGCTGAACGACACGTTGACACGAGCAAACCTGCAGATAGTAAGCGAGGATCTCGATCGCGCCACCATTCGTCTGGCGCGGCTGGAGGCCGAGCGACAGGGCCTGCCGGAAATGCAACTTCCACCCACCGTTCGAGCCCGGATGGGCGACCCGCAACTGGCGTCACTTGTCCGTGGCGAACGCGCCGTGTTCGAAAGCCGTGCCGCGGCGCTAGCTGGCCAGAAGGCACAGTTGCAAAGCCGCTCGAAGCAATTGGAACGTCAGATCGATGGCCTCAAAGCGCAGCAGGCGGCGATGGATGAGTCCTTGGACCTGCTGACGCTGAACCTTGCTGACGTCGAGTCTCTCTACTCAAAGAAGTTGGTCTCTAAAGAGAGGCTGAGCACTATCAGCTTGGAGAAGAGCCGGACTCGCGGCGAGTCAGGACGGCTTGTCGCAGCAATCGCAGAGGTTCAAGCGCGCATCAGTGAAACTGACCTGCAGGTGCTTCAGCTCGATGAGCAAATGCGGAGCGAGGTAACGAGCGAACTGCGCGAGACGGAAGCCAAGCAGACTGAACTCAATGAGCGCAAGGTCGTGGCGGAAGACGAACTCGCCAGGACAGATATTCGCGCTCCACAGTCGGGAACGGTACAAGAATCCTCAACCCACACCATCGGAGGCGTGATTGCCCCCGGAGAAGTGCTCATGATGATTGTGCCTGATGCCGACAACCTGGTCGTGGATGCGCTCGTTTCTCCAGAGCGTATCGATGATGTACGTCCTGGACAGCGGGTTTCAATTCGCTTTCCGGCTTTCGACGCAGGGACGACACCTGTTTGCCAAGGCTCGGTCAACCGCATCTCTGCAGATCTGATCAAAGATCAGCAACGCCAGCTTTCGTACTTCTCGGCACGCATCAACGTCGAAAATGCGGCGACCTGCCTGACGGGAGCGAAAATCCTCAAACCCGGCATGCCCGCCGAAGTTCACATACGCACCGACGAGCGCAATGTATGGTCCTACTTGCTGAAACCCTTTACCGACCAGGTTTCCAGAGCTTTCAGACAGTAACGCAATCGGCAATCGCGACAGAACAAGGTGCAGCAGTCTATCGGGTCGCGGCGGTCTCGAGACCGCTGCCGAACCTTACCTCTATCGTGTCACCCGGTGATACCTCGGTGTCTTCTCCGGCCGGCTGTTTGCGCCATTCCTCACCGACCTTGCGGATGATCGTGACCTGAGCCTGGATGGTCTCGCCGGCAACTGGCAGTGGCTGGGCGGACGCCCCCGTGGGCTGCAACTTTTGGCTGGCGGCGCGAAGTCTTGCGGTGATGTCGGCAAGACGCACGTTGGTATCCTTCAGCTCAGTCAAAAGAGCCATCCTTCTCAGGTTGTCATTGCGCTCGCGCTGCCTGACAAAATCATCCTGCTGGCGTCGTGTTCTCATGAGCTCAACCGACGTTTCGAGCGCCCGGCTGGAAGAGAGAATCACACCGCGCCGGACATCGGCGAGTCTATCGTTGGTCAGATTGCCTGCTTTATGCACTTTCGTTATTCGTGCCAGGTCTTCCTCGTCCGCTTTCACTGCCTCGGCTTCGGCCTTCTCGCGCTTGAGCAGCACCTCGATCTGCGCCGCAGCAGCCTTGGCACTTTGTTCAAGGTAGCTTTGCTCCTGCTGGAAGTTGTCCAGGGAAATCTTGAGCCCTTCTGCTTCAGCCTGGGTGATTGCCGAAACGAAAGCGGCCGACAAGGGTGACCCTTGTGGTGCCTTCATGTCGAAATTCGCCTGGTTCTGAAGTTCGGCGCGCAGGCGGGCGCTATGAAAATAGTCTCTGGTGTACTCCCCCCAGGCCGATTCATAGTCACGCCGCAGATCCACCGGATCTGGGCCAACCTGGTTTGCCCGCGACCGCAGGAGGCTGAAACCGCCAGACACGGCGATCGCCTGCCGCACGGTCATGAGCGGTCGGTAAGCCTGCTGCCCGGGAGTGAGTACGTCGCCGGTCACATAGATCGGGCGATACTCTGCGATCACGGCGGTGACGTCGCTCGGCTTGACGACGATCATTTGCTCCCGCCCATCGGGCAGACGCTGGTGAAATATCTTGGTAGTCAAGATCGTCTCCATGCGTGTCTGCAATTCGGCGGGAGTGAGGCCGCCGACCGAAACCATGCCGACTTCGGGAAGCGCGATCGTGCCGTCCATTTGAACCATGACACGTTGCGTCCGTTCCGGGATGGAGGCAATTCCTATCTCGACGGTATCGCCGGCGGAAAGTCGATATGCGACCCGCGTCTCCGCTGCGGCAGCCATACCCATCGCAGCCAGGATACCAAGCGCGGCAAGTAGGATTCGATTAGTGAAGACCATTGGTGACAATCTCCTTCCGGTTCAACGTCGACTCTTCCGGCCAATCGACACGGGAGACGAAGTCGTAGACTGGCCCGCCGGCCACGCCCCAGTTGCTCGACCAGATTACCTGCGAGCCGTCAGGCGACGGCGAGGCATGACTCTCGCTTCGATAGTCTAATTGAGTGCTTCTCGTTTGTGCGATGCGGCGAACCTCGCCACTGCCATCGATGCGCAGCGCGATCACTTCCTGTGCATATGGCGCCCAGTCCAGGTGAGCCGATATTTCGTCCGGATCGCCGCCATAGGTCAGGAACACCCAGCCAGGCCTGTCCAGCGCACGCAGAGATGCATGCATAGCTTCGCCATATTTCGTAAGCGGGGTGACCCTGCCGTCGGACAGCCTTCGCTTGATCACCTGAAACTTGTCCGGATCGGACTTGCTGATGCCGACATAGACTTCGCTGCCGTCTTCATCGACTGTCATATCGCCGTGTCCGGGCCGGTGATGTTCCACCCACCTTTGGAGCAAAGTGCCCTCGACACTGAAAATGAAGCCCTGTTCGACGTCTCTTGTTATCTCCTGAAGGCATAGAATGTTGGTTCCGAGCGGAGAAATCGAGCAGGCACCGTTGGTTCCGCCAATATGCTCAAGTTCGATGTCCGGGAATTTCCGCCGCCGCTTGAGATCGTAGGCAAAGACCACCGCATCACCATTCTTACGCACCGCGCGCACGGCTATGCGGTCACCGTCACGGCTTGGGTTGCCCTTGCCCGGCCCGAAATGGAAATCGTGATGCTCAGTCGAAACAAACAGGACGTCTTCGCGATTGGTCCGTGGCGCCCAGGTTGATACTTGCCGTCCCTGAACGCAGATCATCAGATCGGCGTTTTCAGGGTGCCATTCGCATTCAGTCGATCGAGCGCGTCGGAACAGCGGGGCATATGTATGCCCGTCGAAAAAGCACATGCCGCCGCTACAGCCATTGGTGATGATGAGAAGGCTCTGGTCTGAATTCCAGGCTTGAGCACTCGAATAACGGTGGCTGCAATACTTGTTCTCGCACGCGACACCATTGCCAAGCACTCCTGGCTTGGTAATGCGCGTAAACATTGTCCCAAACGCCGGATCCGTCACTGGGCGCAGATAGTCGGGCAGATCCATCATCACCGGCGCGACAAATTGTGTCTGCTCGCTGCTTTGCCGGCTTCCGGCCGCGGGCAGACCCAACGACATGGCAACGGCAATCAACAGCAGAGCCGATGCACGCTGGTAGAAGGTCATGTCATATAACCCATTTCGCGGCGTACGCGGCCTTCGCTGAGGCGCGCCTGCCACCATCCGATGGTCCGCTCCAATCCTTCCCGCAGGCTGGTCTGCGCCCGCCATCCGGTCTTCGTCTCGAGTTGCGAAGAATCGGCTAGCAAGGCACGGACTTCGGAATTCTGCGGCCGCAGACGGCGTTCGTCGCGGTGGACCGGTTTCTTGGAGCCGCTCAACTCGAGCACCAGATCCAATACGTCGGAGACCGTCACAGCGCGCTGGCTTCCGGCATTGTAGGCATGGCCGAATTCGAGCTCGGCCGAACCTGCGGTCAGGAATGCCGCCGCAGTGTCTTCCACAAAAGTAAGGTCGCGGACCGGACTTGTGTCCCCGACCATGATCGCCGGGCAATTTTTGTCGAGAGCCTGCCTTATGATGGTCGGCACGATGGCCCGCTCACTCTGACGTGGGCCGTAGGTATTGAACGGTCGCATAATCACGACGGGGACGTCGAACGACCTGGCGTAGGACTCTGCCATCATGTCCGCGCCGATCTTGGATGCCGAATATGGTGACTGGCCCTGCAGCGGATGGGATTCGCGGATAGGCATGGTCTGTGCGGTGCCATAGACCTCGCTGGTCGAGGTGTGCACCACACGCTCTGTCTCCCATTGCCGCGCCGCTTCGAGGACATTCACTGTGCCCAGGATGTTGGTCTCCACGTAGGATTGGGCGGCCGCGTATGAGTATGGAATCGCGATGAGTGCGGCGAGATGAAACACAACGGCCTGGCCACGCATGATCCGGCTCAGGAACGCGCTGTCGCGAACGTCGCCGCGGACGAGGTTCAGCTGGCTTCGAATGGTGTCCGGCAAATCATCCAGCCAACCATGACTGTCGAAGGAATTGTAGAGGGCCAGCGCCGTGACATCCGCCCCACTACGGACGAGCGCTTCTGTGAGATGCGACCCGATGAACCCATCAGCACCCGTTACCAGAACTTTCCTACCCCTGTAGTTCATGACTAAACGTACCCCCTATGACGTGAAGCGCTGACCTTGCGAATTCACCAGAGCGTGGCCATGCCAAGCATGGTCTCACATGCCGATTGGTGGCGGCGAGACCAGGCCGACCGGCGGCCGCGAGACCAAGCCGAGAACCGCCAGAAAGCCGCGCATCATCCAGATGATGTCAGCGGCTATCGTCCGCTGCGGATAGTAGGAGAGGTCGATCCTGGCCTTGGCAGGAAACAGAACCTCGCGGTAGAACAGTACCGGATCCGCGGATCGCGGATAGAATTTGGCCTCATGCCGGAAGAGAACCTGGGCCGGACCCAACAAGCCCGGCTTGTATTGCAGAACAGCCTCAAAGCCACCACGGAAACAATCGGCAAAGACAAGGCTCTCCGGCCGCGGCCCGACAATTGCCATCTCGCCTCTGAAGACATTCCACAGTTGTGGGAGCTCGTCGAACTTGGTGAGGGCGAGGAACCGACCTATTCTCGTCATGCGGCTGTCGCCGGCCATGGTCAGCGCCAAGCCACCGGGATCGCATCGCACCGCGAATTTGCGGAACTTGTACATGCGGAACGGCCGCCCCCCGGCCCCCACGCGGGTCTGCGTAAAGAAGATGGGCCGGCCGCCTTCCAGTAAGAGCGCGAGAGCGATCACCAGCATCAGCGGAGCGAAGACTATGGCGGCTGCTGTAGCGATCACGAGATCGATTGCTCGTCTCGCAAACCCATGGGCGGCGCTTGAGACAACAGATCGATGGATGGATAAATCCAAGGCATTCATGCTGCTGTTCCTGCTTGGGCGCAACTGTGGACTGCAGCGGCAAGAGCGGCCGCCACTGATTCGACGACAGGCGCGGTGATCTGGGGATGCAGTGGCACCGTGAGCTCACGCTGGGCAAAGTCCTCTGTCCGCGGCAAATATGTGCCGGGGAAAAGCTCGCGATAGAGCGTCATCTGGTGCACCGGCGGATAGTGGATGGTGGTTTGTATTCCTTGCCTGCGCAATTCATCGATGACGTCTTGCCTGTCAGCGTAACGCGGTAAAAGGACGGGCATGATATGATAGGCGGACGTCCGCGGCTCGTGGAACGGAACTGTCACGGCCGGACAATGTTTTGCGATCAGACGTCGATACAGCATGACCAGAATACGCCTGATCTCGTTCCACTCCTGCAAATTCTGCAGCTGGACCAGTCCGATTGCAGCGCGCATTTCATCCATGCGATAGTTGAATCCAAGCATGGTGACATCGTACTGCGGCGTGCGACTGTTCAGCCTCTGATGTGTTCCCGTGGTCATGCCGTGCCCACGGGCCTGGCGGATTGTCTCAAGCAGCTTGGGATCTCGGGCAATCACGGCCCCACCTTCCGCTGTGGTCATATTCTTGTTGCCATAGAAGCTGAAGGCGGCCGCGGCACCAAATGTACCTACCTCCTTCAGGCCGGGCGCATGCGCGGCATCTTCGATGATCTGCAGCCCTCGGGCACGGGCGAACCTCTGCCATTCTTCCCGATTGGCGAGATAGCCGGCGAAATGTACGAGAATGACCGCCTTGGTGCGTGTGGTGCATCGCGCTTCAGCTTCAACGATCGACATCAGCGGCACGTCGGCCGACTCGATGTCGACAAAGACCGGAGTGGCACCGACGTAGAGAACCGCGTTTGTGGTCGCCACGAAGGTCAGCGACGGGACCAGCACTTCGTCGCCTGGTCCGATACCGAGTGCATGCAGAATGAGATGAAGCGCCGCAGTACAAGAATTGACCGCGACGCAATCCTCTGCACCATGCATGTGGGCAAAAGCCTCTTCAAAGGCTCTCACCTGCTCTCCCATGGTCAGCCAGCCGCTATCGATGACCTTGGACAAAGCTGCCTTCTCCGGCACACCCAAAATTGGGGCACTGACCAAGAGCATCATAACCTCCTAGACTGTTGGACTGTGGGATCGGCTTGGCGATCTCGTCATGCGGCCGTGGCAGTGACCTCGATCGAGGCCGATTGGTCTTCCCAGGAAATGGCTTGTGCATTCTGGAAATCGTCGACGCGCCCGATATCGAGCCAGAGACCATCATGCTTGTACACGTGGACAGTTGTACCGTTCTGCATCATCTGCAGCATCAGGTCGTCAAACCCGAAGGGAATGCCAGATGGAATAAACTGCAGAACGTCTGGATTCATGCAGTAGATTCCCATGCTGACCAAGTGCGAAAGCGTCGGTTTCTCGCGAAAGACCTGCACGGTGTTGTCGACTTCATCTATGACGCCGAAGTCCATCTTGATCAGGCGGCAGGCTGTGGCGATCGTCACCGGATCGGTGTGCTTGCGGTGCGCTGCCACAAATCGACTGAGGCTTAGATCGGTAAGGACATCGCCGTTGAGGACTATGAATGGTTCTGTCAGCTCGTCTCTGATCAAGGAGAGCGGTCCGATGGTGCCGAGCGGCTCCATCTCTTGCGTGTATCGAATTTTCAGGTTCCACTGCGAGCCATCTCCGCATACGGTGCGGATTAAGTGGCCGAGATACCCGGTTGTGATGTAGACCTCTTGGATGCCATTGCGTCGCAGCCATTTCAGAAGCATCTCAAGAACCGGTCGAGCACCGATCGGCATGAGCGGTTTCGGCAAGATCGATGTGAAGGGGCGAAGGCGTGTCCCCATTCCACCACATTGAATCACTGCTTTCATCTGGTCCTCCCATGTTCACTCGACCTGAACGCCATCGTTACAGCCACAGCATCCGGAAAGCCGCGTTCTTGTTCTCTTAAAGGACCGGTGAGGTTTCCCGCCGGCCCTGATCCGGACATTGTAGCTAGATGGTATGTGGCCGTCGGGGGGGTGTCGTCGTGCATTCGAATGGTAGTGATTCAGACATTCTGGTATTCAATAACCGTGCTGATCGACGAAGGCTGGCGCCTGTCGCAGAGGCAGGCTCGGAGCTCGCTTCAGCGATCAGTTCTTAGCCGATCAGCTTGGGGCCACAAGACCGACAAACCCGAATGAGTGCTTACATGAGCCTAGCATCCATCAATCGCCGGAACGACCCACGACAACCCGGCGATTGCGCTGTATCGGCATCAACGCGAGCTGTTGGGACACGGGTCTTGGACGCCGAGAACGGATATTCGACAGGTCAGCGGGCTCCGTTCGCGGGTTTCAAAAATAAGAGGAGCGTTTCCCGTTATTTGGGATTATATTAGCAATCTGACGCTTGCGGTGTTGGGGCATCGCAGGTGTTGACTGGATGAATCGACGAGTGGTCGGCCATGACTTCAAGGCCATCACCGTTCAATCATTCCAGGATTCGTTGGGGTAGTTCAATGTATCGAATCGTCATCGCCGACGATCACGGCTTGTATCGTCGTGGCTTGCGATTGGCACTGACCGCAGGCATTCCAGGTGTGGAAATATTTGAGGCGTCGTGTTTCGATGCCGTACTCAGTCTGCTGGCGGAACAGGCGTCAGTTGATCTTGCGATCCTGGACCTGAACATGCCGGGATTGTTCAATCAGGAAGTGCTCAGCGGCATTCTGTCGGCTTATCCGGATACACGCTTCGCGATCGTTTCCGGGAATGATTCACGCTCGGAGATACTCACGGCTCTGTCGATCGGCCTTCACGGCTATATTGTAAAGTCGCAGAGAGACGAGGAGGTCGTTATGGCCGTCAACGAAATCCTCTCGGGCCGCATCTACGTCCCTGCACTTCTGTCGCGCCCCGGCGCCGCGCAAGCAACTCACGTACCTACTCCCTCCGAGCATATCCCCCACCGACGTACCACCAGTGGCAATCTTGGCAGGCTGACCTCGAGGCAAAAGGAGGTCCTCAAGCTGATGGCGGAAGGGTATTCGAATAAGGAAATTGCGCGCGATCTGGAAATCGCCGAAGCGACGACGAAAATCCATGCCGCTGCGGTTCTGCGTGAGCTTGGGGTACGGAATCGGACAGAGGCTGCCGTTATGCTGAAGACCTGGCTAACGAGGGATATCAACTAGAGCGCCGCGTCCTGTTGGGCGCGCAAGGGACGCTCTAAAACTTTGAATCTTCGCATTATGGCTTCTAGAAACGAGCCCGGTTTTTTGCGCCAATGCGTTATAGGCCGATTTCCTTGCGCGACAGCCGCAGCGAATATCGCAGCCCGTGATCCGACATTTCCAGCTTGGGCGAGTAACCGACAAGCGGCGCGCCATCCACTCCGATTATCATGGAACCGAAGCCATGACGGACAACTTTTGAAGTCCGCCGCCGCCCCGATTCCACCCACTCGAACACGATGTCACTACCTGCGTCTTCAGACGCGAACGTCCAATTTACCTCGACCCGGCCCTTTGAATCGCCAAGCGCTCCATGTTTCAAGGAATTGGTCGCAAGCTCGTGAACAACCATCCCAAAGCTTTCGGCGGCGCCGCCTGATATCACAACGGAAGGACCGCTGACCGATATGTCGCGTGTTCCCATATACGGCTGCAACTCCTGAACAACGAGATCGTGGAGCATCCCCGACGCATTGCCGTTGCGTGAAAGCAGCAGATGCGTTGCTTCGAGCGCACGAATCCGGTCGATGAGCGTCTCCTTGTATCTGGCGACATTGTTCTCGGGAACATCGACCATGTTCACCAGCGCCGTGATCACAGGGAATAAGTTGCTGAACCTGTGGCGTTGTTCGAGCATAATGCGCTCGCGCTTTTTTGCCGCGGCGCGCAGCAGCGTGGTTTGTCGTCGCTCGGTCAGGTCGGCGGCCACGCCGAGCCGCTGTAGACGATCATCGTATTTCTCTTCCCTTCCGCGCAAGGCAACCCAGCGGATATGTCCGTCCGGTCGTCGGACGCGAATCTCGACGTCGTAGTTCGTGACTGATGCGAGCTTTCTCGATGCTACCAGCTTTGGCCAGTCCGCCGGATGAACGACGGCTGACAGTTCGTCCAAACGGCGGCTAGCGGCCGGGGGCAGGCCGAGAATGTCCCAGAACGTGCCCGAGCCGGTGACGATCCCGTCTTTAAGATCGATCCGCCACGTCGCCAGGCGTCCAGCAGACAAAGCGAGATCCAGCCACTCCTTCTGAGCCCGAAGCGCTTCGTGTACGGCTCGTCGTTCCGAGATATCGTCGACCACCACGAAGATGCTCTCTGAGAGAACTCCGTCGGGCATGGATGAAGACAGGGTTAGCCGCGCCCAGAATGCCGAACCGTTCTTTCTTAACAGACGCACCTCCGAAGCGAACGAAGCAGAGTCGTTACCCAGGCCCGCCAGCAACTGCTCCAAGGCATCACGGTCGTCCGGATGAACGAGTGTCTCGAGCCGCAATTGGGCAAGCTCCTCCTCCTCGTAGCCAGTCATCTCACTGAGGCGTCTGTTGGATTGCAGCAGCTCACCTTTCTCGTTGGTGTTTGCGAATCCCATGGCGGCGCGTTCGAAAGCCCAACGGTAGCGGCTTTCGGTAGCTTCGACGGCAGCGAGTCTGGCTTCTGCTACTTCCAGCAGCTCACGTAAGTCCTGCCGCAGCCGATGAAACGTCATGGCAATCACGCCGCCCGAAACCACAAGCAGAATGGCGCGCGCCCAATCTTCGCTGGATATCTGACCATGCAGGGTGCTTCGTGCCCACAGGCCGGCAGCCACCATCAGGATTGTCGCCGCAAGCGCAGGCCCACGGTCTTCAAGGTAGGAAATGATTATAATAGCTGGAATAAATTCCAGAAAACTCGACCCTTCCCCAATATATACTGACGCTTTTGTTTCAAATATCAGTGTAGCCGCCAGTACCAATGCGGAGGCCATATGAGTTAGCAGTCTGCCTGATGGGTTCGAATCCGACCTGCGCGACTGCGAGTTCATGGGCGTAGACTACAACCTTTTGACTAGGCCGTCGAGACTAGAGCAAAAAACGTACAACCTAGTCCAACTGCCGGATTGCCATACCACTATCCCAGCGCGCATTTTATCAGACGGGGGGAGGCATGACTTGGTCAGAACTCCTCAGAATATATCGAGTTTCAACGTAATAGGGCCCGTATTTGCGAGCCCTATGCATACAAGACTGTTTGTAAATCCCGAACAACTTATTTCGGGCCGTGAAACTTTGGGGAGCTTGAAAAATGACTCTGATCGATAGACACAGCGATGTCGTTGCGGGCAAACGATACATTACAATCGAGGCCAAGTATAATCCCGACGCGCAGATGATGCGACCCACATATGCCTATCCTTTAGCTCGTGCATCAGATCGACCGGACGCGGGGGTCGACGAACCAAGAAGACGCAGCCTGGAATCCATCACCGGCATGCTTGACCGCATCGGCTGTGGTTATCTCGTACTGAACCGCGAAAGAAAAGTAGTCGAATGGAACGCAGCCGCTCAAACCACGCTGGAGCGCCAGGGCGAAGCGGCTGATACAGCCAGTGAACTTTCGATAGCCTTAAGACGACTGATCGCAAATGTTCCGGCTAATTTCCTGCCGGGTTCACTGTCTTGGGTGGTGATCCGCAGCAGAGGCGACAGGCCAGTGATACTGAAAGAGAACGGCCTTGTCGCTCCTGACGGAACGAGCATTGTGGCATTGCTGGACCGTGAGAACAGGTCGGGGCCAAATCCTCAGACGTTGCAAAAGATGTTTGGCTTGACGAGCGCGGAAACGCACCTTGCGCTGCGCTTGGCTCAGGGCGATGCGCCGTTGGAGATCGCCCGCAGTTGGCGCCTCAGCCGCACCACGATCCGCTCCCAGCTTGCTTCGCTGTTCGCCAAAACCGAAACGAGACGTCAGGCGGAACTGGTGGCTCTTCTGGGCCGCATTTCGGTCTTGCCATAAAGGCCGCCGCCTAGAGCATGTTCCATCCCGATAGAATCGGGATGGAACTCTAATTTTATTTTTACCATGATCGTCCCGAAAACCGGTTTCCACTTTTCTGGATCCGGGCGCCGCCTCCACCAGGATTCAGGCAACCGGAATTTGGAACTGTTCCATGTAGGTTGCCCTTCGAATTCGGTTTGAACGTGTTATCCCGTTAGAGACCCCGTCGCTGACGCTTGGGGCCAACAGTTGCACTGCTGCCATGCCAAAAAGTTGACTGATTTCAAGTTCCTTGCGAGCAGGATCTGAAAAGAAAAAGGTCAGAGCGGCGGATCATGCCAAACAGTGTCGCCGCCGCCGGCGACCTTTGCAGAGCAAACCTGACTACAGCGCAATCGACAACTGCGCCCAAGCTGGTCAACCCCGCACCACCGATGTAGATCAAAGAGCGAAGATGGCTGGCGCAGCCAAAGCTCCGGCCCATGTCTCCATTGTGGGGCAAAACTACATCCGCTGGAGCAATGGCGGCCGCGGAGACTCGGGTGGACTTCGGATCGCTATATCGCTTGCGTCAGCGTCGAGCCTTTCATGGCCGCGTTTAGCCGCGTTTGGCCGCTGGTCCACCTCCGGTATGCAATATCTTCGAGATTATCTCCTGCTCGACTGACTGAATGCTCTCTAACGATGATTGGTTGTTGAGCGTTTCGATTGGAATTATTCTTCGATTCGATTGCATGAGGATGTCATTTATGGTTTGAAACATCCCAAAAGCGCGCATGCTCGTATCGAAATCTGGCTCGAAAATTCGCTCTGCAGGCGGTTCATGCTCCATCCGCTGCAGCAAGCGTGTCTCCACGATCGCTTGTGGCACCACAACTCGGAGCGTGATATCGGCGACTGGCGCTAGGCTGAGCGCCTTTGCAAGCGCGACATTGTCTGCGGTTCCGTTGGACATTGCGAGCGACGCAATCGCTTGGACATAGCCCTGATCGAATATTTCTACATCTCTAGATTGCTTCGCTTGATCCCACCAGCGCGAAAGCTTCAATAGATATTGCCAGAGCCGGGCACGCCATATTCGTTTTTTTGGCGGAAGCATTCTGATCATGGAAAGGGACGTCGAAAGATATATTGTAAGCGCTGTTCTCAGGCCACGGCCCTGAGTTCGGGAGCCGGGATGTAGGCCCAGGGCAGCAGGTCGTCGATCTGGCTGTTCGGGTGGCCATTG